>CAVFBQ010000214.1:0-4529 GCA_963620455.1 uncultured Eubacteriales bacterium | reverse complement strand
AGGTGAAACAGCAGATACATTAACTGCGGTAAGACAATCAAAAGCGCGTGGTTCTCACATTTTGATTATTACAAACCGTCCAGATAGCGTAATGGCAAGAGAAGCAGATAGTTTAGTTCCTGTAAACGCAGGTATTGAAGTTTCAGTTGCTGCAACAAAATCTTATGTTGCACAATTAATGGCGTTTTATGCTTTAGCAATTCACTTAGCTGAAATTAAAGAATCTGCAGATAAAGAATATTTGAAAGAAATTAAAAACGAATTGTTATTATTACCTCAAAAAATTGAGTTGTTGTTGACAAAAACAGACAAAATTCAAAAATGTTCAAGAATGTACTCAAGCTCTAAAAACTTTATTTTCATCGCTAGAGGTATAAACTACGCAACAGCATTGGAAGGAGCGTTGAAATTAAAAGAAATCAGCTACATCAATGCGACAGGTTATCCTGCTGGTGAGTTGAAACACGGACCTATCGCAATGCTAGATGAAACATTACCAGTATTGTCAATTATGATGACAGGTAAAGTTTATGAAAAAATCTTGTCTAACGCACAAGAATCAAAAGCAAGAAATGCAAGAATGATTGCACTTACAGATTCAACTGATGAAAAATTAGATGAATTATTTGATTTCGTTCTAAACGTTCCACACGTACACGAAATGGTTTCACCAATTATGGCAATCGTTCCGT
This sequence comes from uncultured Eubacteriales bacterium, assembly GCA_963620455.1. Taxonomy (GTDB): domain Bacteria; phylum Cyanobacteriota; class Vampirovibrionia; order Gastranaerophilales; family Gastranaerophilaceae; genus UBA6984. The sequence goes on along the minus strand of CAVFBQ010000214.1, from coordinate 3,837 downwards.
TACAATTACTTGCTTACTATATTGCAGAGTTCTTAGGAAAAGACGTAGACCAACCTAGAAACTTAGCAAAATCAGTTACAGTAGAGTAATATAACAGACTATAAGTCAATAAGAGTTAAGTCGAATTATTATTAAAATGACAAATTGATAATAAATGACAGATTGTCTTATAGTTTTAAAGACTTAAAGTATAATAAAAAAGGTACACATGATAATTTCAGATTTAGTAAAAATTCCAAATACAGACAACATTACAACAGAATATATAGAGTCTGAGTTGAAAAAATGTGATATAATATCACCGTTAAGATGGTCGTTAGTTCACACAAATCCAGAAAATTTAACAATAAGTATAGCTTATGAAAAATAATGTTTAATAAAGAGGACTATATTATGATAAATGCAATGAAAACAAAAATAAATATATCTAAAAAATTAAGAGCTGTTTATGCTTTTACATTGGCAGAAGTTTTGCTCGTAATTGCAATTATCGGCGCAGTATCTATTCTGTCGGTTAATAATGCAGTAAAGAATACAACTTCTACTGAAAAAATAGTTCAATTGAAAAAAACTTATGACATTTTACAAAGTGCAATTATGGCAGGCATAGGCGAAGCTGGAGATCCTATAAAATGGGGTGCTTATGGTAGTGGGAGTAGTAGTGCTGCATTTAGTAGTTCTGTAATACAAAAAATTATAATACCTCATTTAAAAGTTCAAAAAGATTGCTCTACAAGTGCAGGTTGTTGGAAATCTACTATAAAAAACAATATCTCTAATGACCCAGTGGAAATTGATAGTGATAATGCTTGGTATAAATTTATTTTAGCAAATGGAGCATCAGTTGCTATGACAATAACTTTTTTGGATGGAGATACTCCTATCTATGACGATTCAATGTTGCTTTTAGGGGGAGATTATCCTGATGACCAACAAGTTGGTGTTGTATATGTAGATGTTGATGGACCAAATAAAGGTCCAGGAAAAGCGGGCGATGATGTTTTTGCGTTTGTTTTGCTAGATAAAAACGGACTATATCCGCATGGAAATAATATAACAATAGCAGCAAAAAGTTCTGGCACAACTACTACGTGTCCTGAACTAGGTGAATATTGTACTGCTTGGGCATTGTATAAGGGTAATGAAGACTACTTTAAATGCCCTGAGGAATTGTCTTGGTCAGATTCAACAAAATCTCATTGTCAAGTTAAGTAGAATTTAAAAGGAAGTTCTATTATTAGAATAATAAAGGCGAGAAAATTTTTGATTTTCTCGCCTTTATAAATTCATTTGTGTCTATATTTTTTATTTTATGCATCTTTTTGAACGTTCATTGCTTCAATTTCTCTAATTGATGCGTGAACTTTGTGACAACCGCAATCACAGTATAGAACTTCACCAGTTGTACCGCTTGAAAGAGGTGATGCTAAGAACAAACCAGCGTTACCAACATCTTCAAGGGTTGTGTTTCTGTTTAATGGTGATTTTAAAGAGATTGCTTTTAGCATATTGCTAAAACCTGAAATACCACTTGCTGCTAATGTTTTAATAGGACCTGCTGACAAGCAGTTTACTCTAACGCCATTTTTACCCATATCCATTGCCAAGAATCTCATTGAAGATTCAAGAGCTGCTTTTGCAACACCCATTACGTTGTAATTTGCAACATACATTTCTGAACCAATGTAAGTCAACGCAAGAACAGAACCACCTTCGTTCATAATAGGTCTTGCGTTACGGCAGATTGAAACTAGTGAATAAGCGCTTACGCCTAAAGCTAAATCCCAACCTTCTCTTGATGTATTGATAAATTCACCTTGTAAATCTTCTCTGTTTGCAAATGCTACCGCATGAACAACAAAGTCTAGTTTACCATAAATTTTTTCACATTCTGCAAATACTGCTTTTACTTCATCTTCTTTTGTTACGTCGCATGACATAATTAATTTTGAGTTCATTTCTTCTGCAATAGGTCTAACTCTTTTTTCCATTACTTCACCAGCATAAGTGAAAGCAATATCTGCGCCTTCGTCAAATAATTTTTGTGCGATTGCATACGCAATGCCGTGCTTATTTGAAACGCCAAAAATAACGCCTTTTTTTCCTTGCATAATATTCATAATTTTTCTCCTTATAATATTCTTTTGCCTGTCTTTTGGTCGAAATATAAAAATTCATTGCTGTCTAAACTTAATTCCAAATATTCACCGATGTTTTGTTCAGCGCTTAATTTTGCAGAACATCTGTTTTCACCGATATTAAAGTAAGCGATTTGCTCAGAACCTAAAAGTTCTGTCATTTCTACTTTTACATTTAATTTTATTCTACCATTCGGATTTGTCATATTTTCTGGACGAATACCGATTGTTACGTAGTGTCTGTTGTGTAACTTCTCCATGATATCACGAGATAATTCAATAATAGGTTCAGTCATAATTAATGTGTTATTAATTATTGAACTGTCTATGAAATTCATTTGTGGTGAACCGATAAAACCAGCTACAAACTTATTTTGAGGGTTGTTATAAATGTTTGTTGGAGTGTCAACCTGTTGAATTTTACCTTTATCCAAAACGACAATTCTATCACCCATTGTAAGCGCTTCTGTTTGGTCGTGAGTTACGTAGATAAAAGTTGTTTGCAATTTTTCGTGCAATTTTTTAATCTCTGCACGCATTTGAACTCTTAATTTTGCATCTAAATTTGATAAAGGTTCGTCCATCAAGAATACTTTTGGATTACGAACAATGGCTCTGCCTAAAGCCACACGTTGGCGTTGACCACCAGACAATTGTTTTGGTTTTCTGTCTAAATATTCAGTCAGATTAAGAATTTTTGCAGCTTCTTTAACCTTTTCATCAATATATTTTTTGTCGTATTTACGCATTTTTAACCCGAATGCGATATTTTCGTAAACTGTCATGTGCGGATAAAGTGCATAACTTTGGAATACAAACGCGATGTCACGGTCTTTTGGGTGAACGTTATTCACTTTAGTATCACCAATATAAATGTTTCCGCCTGAAATGTCTTCTAAGCCTGCTATCATTCTTAAAATAGTTGATTTGCCACAACCTGAAGATCCAACAAGAACCAAAAATTCTTTGTCTTTAATGGTTAAATCAATTCCATCAATAACTCTTTTTTTATCGTAAGATTTTATTAAACTTTCTAATTTAACTTCACTCATTTTCTGATTGTATTACCTTTTCAGCAGGGATTATAACGTTGTAAGTTGTGCCTTGCATTGCTTCTGGTTCAACCCAAACGTTACCTTTCATTATTCTAATAATATTTTTAATTGTTGCAAATGCAATTGAGCGAAATACGTTGTTTTTATTTGGATTATCCAATTGAGCATAAGGTTCAAATAAGTTTTCCAATTCAATATCGCTTATGCCAAGACTTTGGTCATCTATTTTAAACATTATAAACGATTTTTCTTTTGCATTTTCAATTGGTAAGAAACATTTTTCACTTACTAATTCTAAATCAGGGTGTGAAACTTCAATGTTAATTGAACCGACATCTGTGAATTTTATTGCTGACTCAATGATGTTTTCCAAAACTATTTTTAGCATAGCTTCATCTGAATAAATAGTTCTTTTAACATCTTTAGCTACTTCAACATTGATTTCAATGTTTTTAGCTTGAGCCTCTTTTTCATTATTTTTAACAATGTTGCTCAATACGTTTACGGCATCAAAATATCCTAATTTCTTTTCAAATAGGTTTGATTCCGCTTTTGATAATTCTAAAACTTTGTCAATCAAATACAAAACATCAGTAGAATTCTTATTAATTATATTTACATATTTTGCTTGTTTTTCGTTTAAT
>CAVFBQ010000213.1:0-7939 GCA_963620455.1 uncultured Eubacteriales bacterium | reverse complement strand
TATGCAATTTAAACTTAGAGCTGTATGACCAAGGTCGTGTAAACTTTGAAACTGTTGTTAAATATGCACCAGATGATGCTTCAAGTTGGTTTTATTTGGCAAATTGCTATGATAACCTTGATGATTATGTTCATGCAATTCCTGCTTATCTTGAAGTAATTAATTTAAGAGAAGAGTATTTAGATGCATACAAAAATTTGTGTGTTGTTTATATGAAGGATAAGCAAGATGAAAAAGCGATTGATTTGGCTCAAAAAGCTATAATATTTGCACCTGAGGATTACAGATTATATTTCTTAGCTGGAACAGCGTTAATGACTCTTAAAAAGTTTGATAAGGCGATAGCTTATTTAGAAAAAGCCTCAGAATTAAAGCCAGACCATGCTCAAATTTACAATAACTTAGGTACTGCTTATATTACAATGGCAAATTATCAAAAAGCTTTTGAAAATTATGAAAAAGCAACGGAATATGATCCAAACAATTCAATAACTTATTACAACTTGGGTTCTATTTTACAGCTACAAGGTAAACACAAGGAAGCTTGTGAAAAATTTAAAAAAGCTTATGAGGTTGAACCTTTAGACAATTACATTGTTTCATTAGCTCTATCTGAATTTAAATCAGGACAATATGATGAGGCGATTAGGCACTACCGAGAATTATCTGCAAAATATCCAGAAAAGACAAACTTTAAATATAACTTAGTATGTTGTTATGAAGCTTTAGGGGATTTGAAATGTGCAAGTGAAATTTTAGCTCTTGTGATTGTGACAAATCCAAAAGCGACAATGATGATTCAAAAACTTGCTTCAATTTATATAAAAATGGGTAAAACAGAAGAAGCAAAAACGTTATATGAAACTATTATGAAGCAAGGTGCAGTAACGCCAGATATTTATTATGAATATGCAATGCTTTCTCTGAAAACTAATGATTTTGATACCGCAGAAAGAATTTTCAAAAAAGTTCTAGCTCTAAATCCAAATTCAGCAAGAACTCATAAAGATTTAGGTGTAATTTATTTGAATAAACGTATGTTTGAATATGCAAAAGATGAATTTGACAAAGCTTACGAATTAGATCCTGAAAATAAAGACATAGTCTTTGAATATGCAAATTACTTACATGCGACTGGTGATTTTGTAAAAGCAGATGATATGTATAAGTATGCACTTTCTCAATCTCCAGAAGATGCAAATTTCTTGACTTTTGCGGCAAAGAACAAAATGAGTCTAAGTGATAACGAAGCAGCTTATTCAATATTATTGAAAGCTTTAGCAAAAGCACCAACAAACGATTTTATCTTATTTCTGGTAGGTAAAGCTGCATATTTGATGAAGGATTATGACAACGCAAAATTATATCTAGTAAAAGCTTATGAAATCGCACCAAATGACGAAATTGAAAATCTTTTAGCGCTTTGTTATTTCAATCTAGGTAACTTTATTCAAGCTAATCAATTGTTTTTAAAAATTTTAGAAGCAAATTCTAGAAATACATTATTACTATTGAATAGTGCAAAATGTTATGAGCAAATTGGTGATAGGGACAAAGCTTTAGAACAACTTGAAAAGGCTGTTGAAATTTTCCCAGATTTTGAAGAGGCGCATGAAATGATTAGAAATTTATCGTAACAATTTTGTTACATTCTACAAAACTTTATAAAGTTCAGATTAACTTCTGTCGATAAGTATAGTGTATCTAAAATAAGGAGTGAATTACCTATGACAGAAATTAATTTTGGCGGAGCAAATATAAAGAGTAATCTTTTTAATACTGGAATAAATAATAAAACAAAACAGCAATTAGAAGCACAAGTAAAAGATGCTGTAAGCGATTTTAAACCAGAGTTTGGAAATATTTTAGACGGTGATACTGTAGAATTATCTACAAACAAAAGTGAAGATGATGCAGTAATTAAATATGCAAAATCTCAAAGTAAAGGTAAATCTCGTGGTAAATCCTTTGCTGAGATTAACAAAGAAGAATGGGACAAACGTGGTGGTGCGCAAAATTACAACGGTAAAGGCGCCGAAGAAATGGGATTTAGCGTAATGTTATCAACAGTTGGTCGTTGGATATGGAGTAAAATTTTTGGATAATAAAAGTAAAAAAGAAGTTTGTATTTCAAACTTCTTTTTTATTACGCCAAAGCATGCCAATCGTCAATGTTTACGCTGAAATTTAATGTAAAAGTTTTGTAACATTTATATAAAATTAGGGCAAAAAAAATTTTTATCTACTTTAAAATAAATAACATATAGTGTGTAAGGAAAGATAATGAAAGTTAATTTTAATTTGATGAAACCCGTAAAAACCCCTAATTTTACAGGTTTTAACCACAAGAAGTCAGAGAATGGTTCAAACGAATTTGAATTTAATTTTCCACATGACAGCAACAAATATGACTGTTATTTGGAAGTTTTTAGTGTAAAAAAAGACAAAAATGACGATTATAATGTAAATAAAATGCTTACAAATACTGATTTAGGGGTTAAATCAGTAAAATTGAATAATCGTGGTGTAAAAATTGACATGGGCTATGCTTATGATGAATTAAGCAACAAAGAACCTTTTGCATACCGCTATAAATTGGTTGATAAACAAGACAATTCAAAATCTTTCTATCAAGTTGATGCAGGTTCTGTAATTGATTATTCAAAAAATGGCAACTTTGATAAATTTAATTTAGTAATGCAAAACGGCACACAAGTTTTAAAAGGTGGTTCTATGACATTAGCTCTACCTGATTCTTATGCTGTAGGTTGGGTTTATGACGAAAAAGGTAAACCAACTTTAAATAAAAATGTTCAAGACCAAGCAAAATATGCGACAAAAACTTTCTCAAACAAAATGAGAGGTACATTAGCAGGTATAGAGGCTAACGTTGATAAACTTAAAAAAGCTGGTTATACAAGAATTGTATCAACTCCAATCTTTACTGATGATAGTTTATCTTCTCACAGCTATTGGAATAAAAACTGTATGCAAATGTCAAATTCAATCGGAAATATTGACAACTATGCATCTTTACAAAAGAAATTATTTAAAAACGGCATAAACTTTGTTTCAGATGGTGCGTTTGTAAATGAAGGTTTAGAGGGGGTACACTTTAAACACATGTTAAAATGGGGTGAAAAATCTCCATATTTTAATTGGTTTAGAGCAAGTGGTTTGCAGTCAGGACCGTTATCAATGGGTATTTTTGCAAAGAATCAAGACTATGTCGGACACAAGGTTGTAAACTCACCTTATAAATATGAACAAGGTGCAGATGGTCAAATTAAATCATCTAAAAACCCTGAATATAATTCAAAGAAACCTACATACGTTCAAATTTATGATAACAGATTAGTTTCTGAAGCAGACAAAAAAGATACAAAAAATCTAATTAAATCTTACGAAAAATTAGACACAGGTAATGCTTATGAAATTAATAATCATAACGATACTGTTGTTCCATATTCATTTGAAATTAATCCAGAAACATACAATAAAAACGTTAAAAACTTAAATGCATATAACAGAAATGCAGATAAGAAGATTATGCTTGACCAACCAATGGCAGCAAAATTTTTAACTCAATCAGAATCTTACGTATTAGAAGATAAATACGAAAACGGATTTGAAACTTGGGACGCAAATACAGATATTGCAAAATTAAACTTCGTATTCTCACATGCTGATACAAAACGTTTGGAAAACTTGCCAAGACATGATAGAGAATACCAAACTCAACAAATTAAAGCTAAAAACTTTGAAGCGCAAGATTATGTTGTAAACTCTGGTAAATATTGGACTAGAAAAACAAGCGATATTCTAAATGAATACGTTGCTCATGAATTAAGGAATGTAAGTTCAGAACCTAAGAAAGCAATGTCTCAAATTGCAGACTTAACTAAGAAGGGTGAACTTCCTTCAAACAACGATATTAACGAAAATATTGTAAGAAATGTTATAAACGGTGATTACGAATCTAAGACATCTAAATTGACAGATAACTACAAAGAACTAACTCTTCAATCAATTATGTCCTTGCCACTAGATTCAATTGAATTTGCAGATGATACAGTTGCCGTATTAGGTTCATCATTAATTACAAACCGTGCAACAAAAGCTGACCAAATTGGTATGAGCCGTTATGAAATGTTTAAAGCAGGTAATCCACAAGTTACTGCTGAAAATAAAGATACTTACAAAAAAGCAGACACATTATTTACAGAAGACTTATTCAGATTTACAAATGATGTAATGCAAAATGTAAATAAAAACTTAGGTGGAAAATTATTTGAAGGAAATAAAGTTTCTAAATTAGGTAAATACGTATTACCACTAGTTAACCAAGATATTGCAAAATATGCATTAGTTAAAGCGGTAGCTCCAAAAGCACAAGCAAAAGTTAACGAAGACGGTACAGTTTCTTACGATTACAACAAGCTAAAAGAAGAAACAACTTTAGCTTCAATGAATATATTAGCTGACTCTCCTGAAGATGAAGCTAACTTGCTGATTAAACGTTTGAAATCAGGTATCAAAAATATTTCAATGCGTGACAAAGATGAAATCACATCAGCAGTTACAAAACGTCTTCAAGGTTTAAATGAAAATAGTTTCGCTTTAGCAGAAATGGTAGTTGATAGAAACAATGCAGGACTTGATTGGCGTATTGACGCGGCTAAAGATATCGCAGATATGGATGCTTTAAGAAATGGCAATGCAAACTTTAAAGACGAATGGTCAAGTGTTGTAGATTTCTGGAGAAACTTCTCAAAAGGTGTTATCGGTGAAAACAAAAATGCTTATATGGTAGCTGAAGTTACTGATGAATTTGCATTACATGATAATTCAGGTAAGTTCTCAACGGCTAAAGATGCTGTTATGAAGTTACACCAAGAAGCAGGCTTGACAAGTATTGCAAACTACTCTTATTTCTTTACTGATGTTGCAAATATCTTCAATAAAGATATTACAACAGGTGCAACACTTGATGCTAACGGCAGAGAAAGAAAAATTTATGATAAAATGGTAGGTTCAGATAACTACTTGAACTCAGCTCCATTAGATTCAATTTTATATTCTTACACATTTGTGGGCAACCACGATAAACCTCGTATGTTGCACTGTTTATCTTTAGATATGAACTTGTTTCATACAAATTTTGCAAACAATTACAACCACAAAAAAATTGCAACTGCAGTTTTAAAAGACAAAATGTATGACCAAGTTAATGATGGTGATATCAACAGTATTGATTTCAGCAAAGTTAGCAGTAAAGCTATTGCGATGGGTGATGCTGTAAAAGGTGGTTTCGGTAAAGCTTTAGGAAAAGTATTCCAAGGTCTAAGAAAAGACGAGGCCTTCTCAGCAATTAGTAAATCTGTTGCAGATTTGGCATCAGGTAAATACTTAGATAAAGAATTTTCAGCAGATGCATTCGGTACAAAACCAATAGACACAACTATTAAAGCGGTAATGAAACAAGCTGAAGTTAAACACGGTTTGAAAATGAATAATGATGAAAAATCAAAATTATTCAATGCAACTTTTGAAACAATCTTAAAACCTGGAATGACAAAATTCCAAGCTATGATGGGCTTCTTGGTAAGTCTACCTGGTAATCCAACAATGTATGCTGGTGATGAATTAGGTATGACAGGTTATGAAGAAAAAGCTAAAAATGTTTATATCCAAAACCGTAACGCAGTTCGTTGGGATTGGTTAAACGATAATAACAAACAATTCATTCAAAATTTCTATAACAAAATGAATGAAACAATGTCTTTACGTGAAAGACCTGAATTAAGAGCCTTAAATGATGGTGCTCCATTCACATTGGATTTACATAAAGATGTTTCAACAGGCAAACCAGTTTCTGCAATTTTAAGACAATCCGCAGATGGCGCAATGGCTGTAACATTATTCAATGCAAATAACGTAAATCTTGATAAAGAAGCCGAATACCACCCAACACACGTTAAATTAGATAGTATCTCAATGCATACAACTAATAATGACAAGGTTGGTTTAAGAGCAGGTTTACAAGCTGGTACAACCTTCAAAAACGCAGATGACAGGGATAAATCAGTTTATAAAGTTTGTGTAGATAGGGGTAATTACTTTATTAAACGTTTCAACAGTGAAGAGGATTACAATCACGTTATGGCAACTGGTAAATTCAGAGATGATAACAGAATTGATATGTATGACAGCACATTAATTTTATACTCAGTGCCGGAAATGTCAGAAGGTAAGAAATCAAAAGTTATGTACAATCCACAATACAACTTTGTTTCTAATCCATATCAACAAGCAAAACAAGTTGAAACAGGTTCAAAATTAGCTTTGACAGCAAAATAAATCCTGAAAAACAATAAAATTAACAAAAAAGACGAACGTTAATGTTCGTCTTTTTTGTGCTTGACAAAGAGTTTAAACCACTATAAATTATAGTTATGAATAAATTTTTAGAATGTTTAAAATATTTAAAATGTCAAATGAATACGAAGACTGAGCAAACGGTAGCAAGAATTTTGTTCAATTATTCGATTAAAATATCAACGGCAGAATCTTGTACTGGTGGGCTTTTAAGCTCTCGTCTTACAGATGTTGCAGGTAGTTCATCATATACTAAAGAAAATTTTGTGACTTATGCCAATGAGGCTAAAACTGAATTCTTGGGCGTATCTACTGAAACTCTTGAACGGTATGGAGCAGTGAGTGAAGAATGCGCAAAAGAAATGGCTGAAGGTCTTTATGAAAAGACTGGTTGTGATGTTGCAATTTCAACTACAGGAATAGCTGGTCCTACAACTCCAGAAGTAGGAAAACCAGTTGGAATTATGTATGTTGCTATCAAAAATAAATGCGCATTAGCTGTTAAGAAGATTGAAGTAAATCCACACAACAGCAGAAAGATGATTAAGTTTTTATTTTCTCAATCAGCTTTGGAATTTCTTGTTGAATTTTTGCAAGAAAATTACTCAACTATGCAGCAACTATCTGATTCAACAAATCAGGATATTCTTTAATTACAATTTTAGCCAAATCTTTAGGGTCAATTTGAGTTAGTACGATTGCGATTAACTCAGGTGGAAGTTCGCTGTTCATAGAAAGCAAAGATTCAGTTTGCAACGCAGCCATACCTTCCATCATATCAGGCTTTTGTAATGTTGATAACATTGTTGTATACGCTTTTGCAGGGAACAATTGCATAACTTCAGGATCTTGTTTTTGCATATTCAAGACCATTTCACGTTTAGCATCTGGATCCATTGCAATTAGGGCTTCTTGGTAAGAATCCTTGTCTAAACCGAATAACATATTCATAAGCTTTTTAGGTTCTTCTTCAAACACAGGAGAACCAGTTGCACCTTCAATCATTACCGCAATAACTTCAGGATCCATTTTTTCTAAGTGTTTCTTTAGAAATTCAGGGTCTAAGTCTTTGTTAACAATGAAATTATTTAATTCTTTATCAGGCATCATTTCAACAATATCCATTAAAGGAAAACAAATCATTGCAGAGTTTACAACTTCTTCAATCGGAGCATAATCTTGCATAAGTTTTAAAAGTTGCTCTTGAGAGAAGAAATTTAAACCTAATCTTAAATCATCGTCCTCCAAATATTCCAAGTATTCAGGTATTTTTTGTTCTGAAAATTGAGAAATAAGATTAAATTTATTACCTGGATTATCTAATTCATAAGTTTTAATTAATGTATTAGGGTCAGACTCTAATTGCTCAGCGAATTCAGCAGCTTTAGTATTACCTTGAGCTGTTTCAGCAGCAATGATTTCATCTATGGTTTTGTTTGCGTAGTTCATCATACGCTCTGATGTGATATTAAGTTTCTTGCTTAATGCGTATATATTTGTATCAATTGCTATCGCCATGTTAACCCTCTATCGTTTTTACCACTACAAAATGGTCTACTAA
>CAVFBQ010000212.1:6030-6385 GCA_963620455.1 uncultured Eubacteriales bacterium | reverse complement strand
CTTGAATCACTTGCACCTAAAGGAAAACCTACAACTGTAACGATTTTTACGCCAGAACCATCTAGGTTTTCTTTAGCTAATTTTACGTAAGCTGGGTTTACACAAACACCTAAGAATTTGTGTTCTTTAGCTTCTTTGAATAATTGTAAAAATTGTTCTTTTGTTGCATCTTGTTTCAACAAAGTGTGTTCAATGTATTCGTTCAATGGTTTCATTTATAATCCTTCCTTTCAAATAAACACTTACAAATTAATAATACAATAAACATAAATATAATAAACTAATGTTACGAAAACTTATTAGAAATGCTCATATACACTTGTCATGTGCTAAAATTACATCAAAGGATATTAAG
>CAVFBQ010000212.1:0-5975 GCA_963620455.1 uncultured Eubacteriales bacterium | reverse complement strand
ATATTAAGTCATGTTTAAATTATTTGATAAAAAAGTAGAAGTAAAAAAAGATGAATTTCTAAACGAAGTCTATGCAAAATTAAAGGAATATACACACTTTAATGAGCTTACAGAAGATAGAAAAAAACAATTGCGCGGGATTGTTGAAAAATACGGATACTTAAATTATCCACATTTAAAGGCCTTAGAAGAACTTTCTGCGGCTGAAACTCTTTGCGCACTAGAAGTTAAATGGGAAAATAACGGTATTTTCAAAAACGGAAAATTCAGTTTTGAAAACAATCAAGTTAGCCCTCTAGCAAGAAATAACGTTAAAAATGCTGATTGGTTAAAAAAAGAAGGTCACGACATAAAGCTTATTAACCTTGCTGCCCTAGGCAATGGAAATTACTCAGAAACTCCAGGCAAATTTTTTGATTGGGTAAAACAAATTCTAATTTTGCCAACAGGTGATTTAAAGAGAAACATCTTTAATACAACAGTTTACTTGATTCCATTTCAACCTCGTGACTTTGGTTGTGCATATTTGCCAACAAGTAGTGACGTTAGCCCAAAATTGAACGATGAAAATATTGAAAAAACATTACATTATGATGCCAAACAACAAGTTCAACTATTTATTGAATTTGCACAACTTGCAGGTCACCCCGTGATTTACGACGTGTTGCCACAAGCTGGTAGATTTGAAAAACTTGTATTGGCAAACCCACAAGTTGCACGTTGGTATAACATCAATGAACTTATTGAAAAAATTTGTGCAAAAGTTGACTCTTTAGAACTACAATCAGAACACTCAAAAGAAGATATCGACATTGCTAAAGATTTGTACAAACAAACTTTAAAAAGTGGAGCTGGAGATATCAGTACAACATACAAAGAAATTTATGATGAAATAAACACAGAACTAACTGAGTTTAGAAAACAAATTTCACATGAAATGTCAGAAAAGAAATCTCAAGAAAAACTTGTAAAACAAGCAAAAGAGATTATTGCAAAAGCTCTTGACGTAAAACCATTAAAACATCTTGAAGAACAAGATATTACGGATAACGGCATTGTAATCAATGCGCTAACCTCTGCTGGCTTATGGACTATGTGCGGTGGTGCTTGGTGTTCTGCTGGAGTTCCAGTATTTTACAAAATGAGCGAATGTGGCGGATATCCAATCTTTAAACACTATGACGTTGATGGAAAAGACGTAACATCATTGGCAAACCTTGACTGCCAAACTCCATATTACTTTGTTTACTTGGAGAATGGTAAATTTAATAAACCAGTAATTGATTTTTACATCAAGCACCTTGAACACTTCCAATCTGAATACGGATTTGATGGATTTAGAGTTGACCACGTAGACCATATTGTTGACAAAGTTTCAGCAACAAATGGTGTACCTATCAGCTACAGAGCACCATCTTATGTTTTGGGCGAATTAAACAAACACATGAAAGCTAAAATTCCGTATTTTGCAACACTTGCAGAATATATGCTTTGGGATAAATATTATAAAGAATATCACGAAGATATGCATTTTGACGTTCTTTGGGGAAATGATATTCCTTGTCAATCTGACAAAACTCCAGAAGCAATTACGGAGGATAACCAAGAATTAACAAATTATAATGTAGGTTTAAAATCTAAGAATTACGTATCAGTTTTAAAAACTTACAATAACCAAGATGGAGAATTTCCTTCTTTTGACAGGTATCCATCACAATTAGGCGAAAACGGAGCTATCTTCAAATGGTTCAAGTACAAGTTTTTATCAGGCGGAAAATTTGCAAACAGACCTATTTTATACGTTGACGGTGACGAATCTTTCACACAAAAAGAAGTTGAAAAAACTGTTGGTAATGAAATTTCAATGAAAAGAAACAAAAATTACCACTTTTTTAACCGATTTGATTCAGTAAACAGACTTGCAAAAAGTTTTGAGGTAGTAACAGAAGGCGAAGCTCAAATCATTTTACAAGAAGATGACGGATTTGTGGCATGGTTGATTACAAAAGAAACGCTTAAAAATGCTTTATTAGTTGTAGCAAATTACAAAGCTCCAAGCGAAAATTTCAACGAAACTGATAAAAACGGTAATCAAATAACAGTTAAAAAACATGGCGAAGATATCTTTGATAAATCAATAACACTTCCAGCAGATTACACTGTAACATGTGAACACCAATTCAATGGCGAAGATTTTGAAAAACAAGATTGCAAAGTTGAAGATAACACTCTTCACTTTGACAAATTATATCCAAGCCAATTCAAAATATTTGAACTACAACGCTAAAATTAAGCGTTCATTGGATTTGTTACAAGGCTAAAACGTCTTTCTTTTGGACGTGAGTTTTTTAACTTAAACAATCTGTTTTCAACAAATGGAGTGTGAGAAGATTCAGGCTTTTGCTCAATGAACTTTTTGTAATATCTCATCGCATCAACAGAGCGTTTCAATTTATCAAAACATATACCAATGCCTAATAGAGCCTTAGCATAAGTTGGTTTTACTTTTAAAATATTATTAAATACAGTACTTGCATCTTTGTATTGATCTAAACTCATCAACAATGCAGCTTTGTGTTTGTATGCTTTTAGGAAATCTGGTGCAATTTCAATAATTCGTTGATAAATCATTAGAGCCATTTCTTGTTCACCAACAAGCTCATGAGCAAGAGCCAATTGAACTTGAGCATTCAAGTTTTCAGGATTAAGCTGAATAGATTTAATCAAGCATTTTATTGCAGGACAAGGATTGCCATTTAGCAAGTGACAAATACCTAATTCGTAGTAAATAGAAAAATCATCTTGCACGCAAGACAATGCTTTTTCTAATGTTTCGATAGCTTTATCATAAAACCTCAAAGCTTTATAAGATAGAGCTAAACCATAGTATGCATCAGCATTATCGCGTTTGTTAAAAATTGAACGTAAATATTTCGGAATAGACTCTTGAAACATATTAGCTAATCTTAAAGCATCCGCTTTTACGCATAATTTATATGCTTCATCTTCGTTCATCATCGTAACTGTAATTTCAGATACATTATCTTTTTCTATTTGATTGTCAATAGTAATTCCCACTAATTCATTCCCTTCTTTGTGTCTTCATTGTATAGATTTTTTTGCATGCTAGTAACAACCAAAAGATGTATTTTTACATAGACCATTGGATTTATCATTATGTATGTGTTATAAATTTGATATGAAAAGATTGTTGTCGATATGTGTATTAATGTTGTTATACTTGCCTGCAATGTCAGCAGACACCGTAGACTTGGGTAAAATTGAGAAACAACAAGTTACGATAAAAGAACCCGTAAAAAAATTGAAAGGTTCTTTGCTTATTAACGATAAACAACTTATTGAAGACCTTGTAGAGCTTCAAAAAAAGAAGGATATGGAGGACATTGAAAACCTTTGGAAAGGCACAGTTGAGAACAATCAAGTTATTGCTTTTGCACTAAAAAAACTTGCAACACCTGAAAGTCAAAGACGGATTCATTCTTCTCTAATGTCCAAAACTCTTTCTGCAATCATTAGTGGAGCGTCTTTTGCTCCATCATTTGCAGGTGCAAATTATTACACACAAACAGCCTCATTCGCTGCTGGAAAACTAGCTCAAAACCTACTAAACAGAAAAAATATTCCACAAGAAGTTCCACTTACAGATACAGAACTTATCGAGCTTGCGGGGCTTGTTGAAAACCTTCAAGACAAAATTATTGATGCATATTATAATTACAAAAATTCATTGTCATTATTAAAAGAAACTCGTACGAGATTACTTTTGTACAACAAAAATTATACTCAAGCACTTGATAAAGGCGATATTTTAGATATTACAGTTTCTTCAACAATGTACGACAATATGGTTTTACAAGAGTATAAAACAGAACAAGCTGCAAAAAAATATCACTTAGAATTGCAACGTCTTGCAGGCAAAAAAGCTGTTGATAACATGAACATGTATCAATTCAATGTAAACGAAACAATTTATAAAGGAGGATTAAAATAATGAAAAAGCTTATTTTAATCTTAGCTTTATTAATAATCTCATTACCAGTAATGGCAGAAAAAACCTCACTAGAAGACCTTAAAGACTCAAAACCACACGCATACAGAGTTGGTACAACTGACGATTTAGAAATTGAATATAAAGTTAAAGATACTATTAACACAAAAAATGTAAAGAATGCAGATAAACAAACAAACCTAGAAGGCTTAACTTATGCAGATTTAAGCATAAAAAAGATTTCAAAAGAAATCTCTAAAGAACTTGAAATTGATAATGCAGAAATGATGGGCGACCTTTCAATGTTATGGCAAGGAGCGGCAACAAAGAGCGACACTATAAAATTTGCTATTTATAAATTGTCTAATCCTGATGCAGACAAACCTGATGATAAATCTGTAAAAAAAGTTTTGTCTACTATTGCAAGCATGTCAACTCTTGTGGGTGCAGGTTCTGGCAACCCACTACTTGCAACAGGTTCCTTTTTTACAGGTTCAATGCTTAGCATTATGGGACAGGATACAAAGGCAATGAACTATAAATATTCAAAAGTAAACGATGCTGATATGATTATTCTAGTTCGCAAAATTGATGACTTGCAACAAAATATAGTTAATAAATATTATGACTATATGACGGCAAGACAACTTCTAAAAAGAACAACAAAAATAGTAAACGAACGCCATAATAACTATAAATTAGCACAAAACGGCAAACGAGAGCTTGTAATTATAGCTGATGCATATTATAGAGATGCACTTGATATGCAAATGCAGGCTAGAAACGACTATTTTTCAAAACGCGCAGCACTAGAAGAACTTGTAGGCTCAGATGTCTTTAAACAATTTGAACAAGTTATTAATAATAGAGAAAAGTAATCACTCCGCCTTGCTGTTATTATTGCATTTGTTCTATTATTTACAAGATGTGTTTGTTGTGTAGTTTAATATTTTTCCATTTGGACATTTACCTTGTCTATCAGCCTTTAAATAATCCATATTTTCGTTTTGGAGTATCCAATATAAACAATATCCAGTAGAAAAGCAATCCGTATCTTCATCACCTGCAGTTAATTCTCTAAGATTAGTATCAAATGATAATGAGATAACAAACAAGTCCTTTCCAAAAGTACTTGAACCTTTCTGTGGACCATCAATATCAAAAACAAAAACAATTTGATTCCAAGCAGCTGAAATTGCAACCGCAGTTCCGTCTGATAATATAAATTTATATGTAGTTGTTGCTGAATCATTTACAGGAGTAGGTTCAACAGAACCATCTAAATTGTACAACTCATTTGTAAAACAGCCCTTGTTAGCTTCTCTTTGACAATTCTTTGATGCTTTCATAAATTCAGTTAACCTATCACCTAATGTTTGTGACAACGCTTCTGGGGCTGAACCTAAATTTTGGTTATTGAAAGTATCTTCAAAAGGACCATATACAGCTTCCATACGTCCAAAAGCATCCTCTAAGTTTGAATATACCTTTTTAACCTTTGCAATTTTTTCTTTTTCACCTGTTGAAGAGTTTAAGTTTGGCAAAGTCAAGGCAGCAACCACACCAATAATACCCATTACAATTAGGGTTTCTGCTAGAGTGAATGCAAGGGCTTTTTTAAGTGATAAGTTAAATTTCATGTCACCTTGATATTGATTTAAGGTTGCATGTTTTCTTTGGAAAAACCTTGCGATTCCGAAACAAGTTCGGAATGACAAAACATTTGACCTCAAGTCACCCTGAACTCGTTTCAGGGTCGCATGGGTTCTTTGGAAAAACTTTACTATTCCGAAACAACCTCTCTCAAAACAATTCACAGGATTGTTTTGCTCAGCAAGGTAACATAACATTGTTATTTTGCGCCACAAAAATATTAAATTAGACTTCAAATCACAAAGTCTAAAAGTTACGCTACTACTAGTGTTTACCCCCCCCCGAAAGGTGAAGGGCTTTATTTTCAATACTT
>CAVFBQ010000211.1:0-5153 GCA_963620455.1 uncultured Eubacteriales bacterium | reverse complement strand
GAAGGAAACAATCGCTTTATGAACAATGTTTTTTTCATTATATGGAAT
The DNA here is from genome assembly GCA_963620455.1 of uncultured Eubacteriales bacterium. Lineage (GTDB taxonomy): Bacteria > Cyanobacteriota > Vampirovibrionia > Gastranaerophilales > Gastranaerophilaceae > UBA6984. The sequence goes on along the minus strand of CAVFBQ010000211.1, from coordinate 5,105 downwards.
ATTTGGATTATCTCCCGATAAATTTATTTCAAATTTTCGACTTTGTTCAACCTCAATAGTTAAATAATCATACAAATTAATCATTTGCATAATACTTTGAATATCGTGAAAACCGTCTTCTCTTTTTCCTAAAACTTCTAATGTTAGATTAATTTTTGCTGGAGTTTTTACTTTAACTTGCATAATTCCTCTGAAATTTTACCTAATGTTTCAATAGAAAGACTTTCACCTCTTGTATTTTCATCAATGTTCAAATTATTAAGCGCCGTTTGTACTTTTTCTTTATCAAAACCACCATTAACGAGAGCATTTTTAACATTTTTTCTACGTTGCCCAAAAGCAGCTTTAATTGTCTTTCTGAAATGAGTGTAATCTGATAATTCTAATCTCGGTTTGTCATTAACTTTTAATCGTACAAGTGCTGATGTAACCTTTGGTGCAGGATAAAAAGAGCGTTGTCCGACAATTCTAAGTAAAGAACAATCCGCCCAAAATTGAGAAAGTATTGTCAAAAGTCCATATTGCTTGCTTGATGATTTTTCAGTCGCTACAATTCTTCTTGCAACTTCTTCTTGCACCATTAAAATAATATCTTCAATACAAGCTCGATTTTTATTGTTCAAATCATCAATTTCGCCCAACAAATGGGCAATAATAGGGCTTGTAATGTAATATGGAATATTTGCAACAACTTTAATTTTCTTACCTTCAACAAGTTCCGCAATATCTGTTTTTAAAATATCTTGATGAACTATTTTCAAATTAGGCGCATCAAGCTCCTTCAAAACTTTTACCGCCTCTTCATCTAGTTCAACAGCTATAACCATGCCTGCATGCTTTACTAAAAGCTCTGTTAAAAAACCCACCCCGGGACCAATTTCTAAAACGACATCGTCCTTTGAGAGGTCCGCAAAATCAATAATATCGTGAAGTACATCTTCACTAATTAAGAAGTTTTGTCCTAGTCTTTTTTTAGTTCTAAAATATTTTGCTCGTGTTAAATAGTCCATATTACTAATATTTATAACACAAACAGGCTAATGTGTTTCATTTTTGATTTGATAATTTAAATAATGTTATAATAAAAAAGATAAGGGAATGTGTAATGTCAAAATTATTGAAAGAAAAACTAGACTTAAAAGAAGCAAAGCAAATATTTATTGATGGGATTAAAGACTCGACAGAGGAGCTTAAAATCGGCTTTGAATATGAACGTTTACCAATATTAAAAGAGAACAACAACTCTGCACCTTACGAAGGAATTGACGGCGTATGTGAAATTTTAAGACTTTATGCAAGAAATGAAAATTGGGATTACTTGCTTGACAAAGAAAACATTATCGGTTTGAAGAAACTGCATAATACCTTAACTCTTGAACCTGGTTCACAAATGGAATTGAGCATAAAACCCTATAGAAGTATCAAAAAAATTGAACAAAAAATTAATGAACTTGATTCTGCTCTTTTGCCACTTTTAAACGAATTTGATATAAAACTTTTGAATTATGGCGTTTCAGTTTTATCTACTTATAAAAATATAAAATTACTTCCAAAACGCAGATATCACATTATGGCAAACTATTTGTGGGGAATTTTGTCTGATGTAATGATGCGAGAAACAGCAGGTATTCAAGCTGGCTTTGATTACACAAGCGAAGAAGATGCAATACGCAAATTTAAATTAGCAAATATGTTATCACCTTTTGCGACTGCAATGTTTGCAAATTCACCTATTAGAGGTGGAGTTGATACGGGTTACAAAACCTTCCGCGCACTAGCTTGGCTTAATACGGATTCTGAACGATGTGGATTAAACCTAAATTTGGAAAGTTTTGAGGATTATATAAATAAGATTTTAAAAACTCCAATGATAATGTTCCAACGCGAAGATAAGGTTCACGCAATCAATGGAACAATGTCACTAGAACAATTTATGACACACGAATATTTGGGTGAAATTGCAAATTTAGAAGATTTCAAATTATCTGCTAATTTGTATTTTCCAGACGTTAGATTGAGAAAATTCATTGAAATTAGAAACCAAGACTGCGTAGGTAAAGGTCTGCAATACGCTCTACTTGCTTTTTATAAAGGAATTTTGTATTCAGAAAAATCAATGCAAGACGTAGAAGAATTGTTTAAAAATTATAAACCGCAACACTTTACAGAATTAAGATATAACGTTCCAAAACTTGCAACTCAATCTCCATTTGCAACGACAAATGCAAAAGATATTATAAAAGAACTTTTGACAATTTCCGAAAACGGCTTGAAAGAATTGAATGAAGGTGAAGAAAAATATCTTGAGCCTATACAAGATTTAGCTTACCAAGGGTTGTGTCCTGCTGATATTATCCTAAAAAATTGGTACGGCTCTTGGAACAAAGATTTAAATAAACTTGTTGAATATGTATCTAACTAATTGTTAATAAATATAACAAATTTTCATCATTAAAAATAGGCTATAATTCACGCTCACACATGAATAGCCGTTTTTAATTCATGCGTATTCATGTCGTGGTCATGTTTGTAGCGTTTTAATTCATGTCTATTCATGTCTACGCATGGATTACGGCGTTTTAAAACATGTTTTTCTTTACACCTATTATTATTGAGCTTGATTATGTTTAAAAGGCTGTAATTCATGTATTGCATGAATTACAGCCTTTTAATATAGTTATGATAGTTATTACAACTATCATTAAAGGAAGTTTAAATTATGAAGAAAGTATTAGCATTCACTCTTGCAGAAACACTAATTGTTATGGGTATTATTGGTGTAGTTGCTGCACTTACTATTCCAAACTTAAACTCTTCAACTGCAGATAAAGAAAAAGTCGCAAAGTTGAAAAAAGTTTATTCAAACTTAAATGATGCTATTGGAAGAACTGAAGCTGTTTATGGTAGCATGTCAGATTGGCAGTGGGCAAATGTGGGTTCAACGACTGATGCTCAAATGGTAGCAGAAAGAATGGGAGATTTTTTAAAAGTTTCTAAGACTTGTGGCTTTGCAGTAAATAGTGGCTGTTTACCCAAAACTGGTAAAGATTTAAATGGTACAAATTGGAGTGGTAGAAACGGTAATGGCTTAGATGATGCAAATAATGGCTATAAATATATTCTAGCAGATGGAACAGGACTAAGTATTAGCGCTGCATCTGGAGCGATATTTTTTTTGGTTGATATAGATGGACCAACAAAAGGTGCTTCTACATTAGGTAAAGATCTTTTTGAATTTTACGTAATATCTCCATCTTCTTGGTACTTAGGAGACCAAATTAAGAATACTTATGGTTGGCAACTGATTTCAGACAATCCTTCTAATGCAAACAATCTGTTAACAGGAGAAACAGACTTGTCTGCTAATTTTAAAACAGGTGATGGACTTGCAACTTGGATATTACAAACTGATAATATGGATTACTTAAAAGCTACGAATGGCACTTGTAAAAACGGCAAGGTGTTAAGTTGGACAAATACATCTTGTAAGTAAAAATATATTATTGTAATTCAGAGGCACGAGGTTTTCAACCTCGCGCATCTTTAATTTATTTCACACACACATTTTAACCTTTCCGTCATACCACACTTGTTGCGGTATCTTTAAAGATAAGCATTTGAGCCTTCAATTCAAAATAAGCTTATCTACGCAGCCAACCTATTTTGCGTAATTGGCGAAGTGGAATATCTGGCTGTTCTGGCGTTTAGTCGTGAACAAGCACTATTAAGCTGTTTATTTAGGACAAACATATTTCGACTCATTGCGGCATAATCATTCATTGCCGACATCATCTTTTCGGGGTTCACCATTGATATGGTGTTTTCGTGGTTATCTACTTTTTCCTGAGCATATTTCTTAACTAGTAGTTGGTCGATATAATCTCTTGCGCCGATAGCCATTTTATTTGTTCTCCTTGTTAATAAACTCTTATAATACGTGTTTTTATAGCGTTGTAATAGACTTTTTGCCTATTTTGAGAAACAATAATTAAACTATTCTTAGGTACTACAAATCAAGCCACATACACAAGACTATTTGTTCTAAATAACTTGCATTGCAAACTGTTTTTTGAAGTATGTTGAATAATCTTAATTATCTCTCGTACTTATATAAAGTATTTCTTCCCAAAAAAATTGCCTTTTTGAAAATACAATTGTTAACAAATGTTAAAAAAGTTAATAAGTCTATAATTGTTAAGTTGAAAAGCCAGCTTAAGCAAAGATTGATTCATCTACTTGTTTTTTTGCAACTCTTTGAGCTAAATCTGATTTTGTAATTTGACCGTCACCGTTTGTATCTAAACCTTTGTTTGCATCATAATATTTATGACCTTGAGTTGTTAATACTTCTTGGTTTACGTATGCTGGTAAGAAGGTTAATGTATATAAATCTCCAGCAGATAACTGTCTGTTGCTCTTTACATAATTTTTTCTATTCATTAGGTAGAATTTTTCCACGTAATCCAATTGTTGTTCTGGAGTCATATTACGTAACGCATCTGTTGTTGTACCTAATGCTTTTGCTGTTGCAGGCATAAATTGGATTAAACCTACTGCACCACCGTTTTGGTTTTGTGCTTTTGAGTTTAAGCCTGATTCTGAGTTCATTACTGCTAACAAATCCTTGTAGTTACAACCGATACGTTGTGCTACTTGTTTTACTTTATTCAAGAATGATTGTGTTAATTTCACGTTTGGACGAGATGTACCGTTACCGCTTGTTGTTGAAGTTGAGTAATTGCCACTGAAATTGAAGATTGGCATTGTTAAATTGCCAAAGTTGAAGTTTATAAAACTTGATGTGTCAAATGACATTGAAGAGAATGAATTTAAATTCATTGAGTTTAATGATGAAAGACTACTAAAAATGTTTGCCATGCAAGATGAAAATTCTGCATTGCAAAATGGATTGCTTGCATTTAATGCTGAAAACATATATGGATTTATGCCATTTATTGATGTCATTAAATTGAACTCTCCAAAAATAATCTCTCGTATTTATATAAAGTATTTTTCTTTAAAAAAATTGCCTTTTCAATATTCATGCAGGTTTGAAATATTCGAGGTGTTAATAGAAAATCTATTTATTTCGTTCAAAAAAACCA
>CAVFBQ010000210.1:0-5984 GCA_963620455.1 uncultured Eubacteriales bacterium | reverse complement strand
ATACACTCCTATGGAAGTAAAACAGGTTCTTACAGGTTTTGGTAGAGCAAGTAAAAAAGAAGTTGAACAAATGGTAAAAATAGCACTTGGGCGTGATGACTTACCAAAATTAGATGATACAATAGATTCAATTGCAATTGCTATTTGTCATACTAGAAATTGCAGAGATTTGATTACAAAATAAAGGAAAATAATTATGATTAACGAATTATTATTAAAACAAATTGCCATATTGGCTGCTATTGCAGGTGGAGCTTTAGGATTTCTATCATTAATCCCATTTATCAACATTTTTTCAATTACAATTTTGGTAATCTGCTTAGCTCCTGTAATTTTAGTTTATATGAAACGTGAAAATTTAATTGGAATCTTTGATATGAGAGAAGGCGCCATCCTTGGCGGTGTAATCGGTTTTGTTTCATTTGTTGCAGCATCAGTTGTTTACACTCCTATCAATTTAATTTTAGGATTTATTCCTTTAGGAGCATTACAATCTCACTTCTTCTTCAAGTACTTCTTCAACAGCTTTGGAAGTTTCATTGTGCTACTTTTACTTGTGTTCTTCGTTGCCCTATTAAGTGCTTTAATGAATGCTTTTGCAGGACTTGCTACATCTTATGTTTATGAGCTTTTAACAGGATTAAAAAAAGAAAGCAACGAAAGTGTTGATTTTGAAATTAAATAAACGAAAATAATCGTCAGAAAGACAATAAAAAGTTTTATTACAACAATGACATGTTTCTTAATTTTAGGGTTTCAAGGTCACATGCTTAGGGTATATATATAGTGTACTAACAAAAGGAGTTACACTTGAACGTTACAGACATGGCTAAAATTAGCTTATTTCCAACAGAGTTGGAGGCACTGAAGGCTGTATTGGAAGCTTCTCAAGAAGTTAGTAATGCCATAGCGGCAGCAGAAGTTACAGGAGAGATAGAAGACTCGGTCGAAATTAGCGATATTGCGCTCAAACTCTTTTCCTTAGAAGTTTAAGTTTTTATAGACCGAAATGTCACTAGCTACTACATACTTGGGGATATAATCAACCCCAAGCTCTTCTGCTATTTGCTTTATTGCCATTGAACCTGATATAATTACAATTCTCGTTTTATAATATTGTTTTAAAAGTTTTATTTGCTCTACCAACCATTCACCCGCAAATTTTGGAGCAAAATCACTTTCCATTGAAAGGTCTGTTATTATTAAATCGTAGGGATTATCTACATAATTATAAACCCAATCATAACCTTCTCTTGCCGTATAAGCTCTATCAATTTCAAGTTCCTCACCGTAAATTTGAGTCAAATTTTGACAATGGTAATTATTCCAGCTTTGTGAATCATCAACAATTAATGCGTGTTTCATTAAGTCAACCTCAAAACTTCGTAGATGTTCATTTTCTTTTCTTTACCACGTATTTTAACCTCTGAAATTTTGATTACATCAGCAATACCGCGTACATATTGATAAGTAAATGAACTAATTAAGAACTGAGTTTTATAAACCTTGTTGTAGCTTTCGATACGGCTTGCTAAGTTTACCATATCACCAATAACAGTGTATTCTAAACGTTTTTCAGAACCAATATTACCAACAAAAGCCTCACCTGTATTAATTCCAACACCAATTTCAATTTTCGGCTTACCTTCTTCTAACCATTTCTTTTGAAGTTCTTGAACCTTCTTAAGCATTGCATCTGCGCATTTTACAGCATTTACCGCATGGTCTTTATCTTGAATTGGCTCGCCAAAAATTGCCATAATCGCATCACCAATAAATTTATTAATTACACCATTGTAACTACTAATAATAGGTTCAAGCGCGGTAAAATACTCATTCAATATTACAGAAATCTCGTCAGGTTCTAGCTTTTCACTCATTGAAGTAAAGCCACGAATATCGGCAAAAAGAACTGTTACGTTAGCTTTTTTACCACCCAATTTTACATTATCAATGTTATTTACAACATTTTGCATAATGTCTTGAGAAATATATTTTCCCATAGCATCTTTAATTTTTTCTTTGTTTCTTGCCTCCACAATAAACTTACGAGAATAACCGAAAATCATTGTTACCAATTGAAGCGCAATTGGAGTAATTACTGGTACGGCAAAGTTCAATTTGTAAGAAAGTATTGCTAAAAAGATATAACCAATGATTATTGAAGACAAGATTAACAAACCTTGTAACAATGAGAAGTTGCTAACAACAATAAATGTAGTAATGATTAAAACTAGCGTTAATACAAAATCTTGTCCTTCAGAAATTGAGCGCATTGGCTGATTGTGAATTAAGTTATCCAAACTTGTTGCCTGAATATCTACCCCAGGATGTTTTGCTTGCATTGGAGTTGCAAAAGTATCTTCAGAAAGACCTGCAGCTTTCGCATTTGCACCTACAAATACAATTTTATTATCAAAGGCTTTTGGATTAATTTTAGGTTTTCTACCAGCTTTTATATCGTCCATTGAGTCAATAATATCAATTGCTGAGTAAGTTTTATGTGTGTAATCTGAATTTCTATAATTTTTATAAAAGTGTAAATATGTAAAAATTTGCCCATAACGCTTATGAACAGGAAGTTTTATATTATCTTCTCCATCAATAATCAAATTTGAATCCGTCAAGGTCATAGTTTTAACCTTGTTCAAATACATATACATTCTTAACGCCAAAGACGGATAGTATTGTTCTTTGTAGTAAATCAATTGTGGCATATCCTTGATACAGTTATCAACTTGGTTTGGAAGAACCCAAACTGAGCCGTTTTTTTCTAAAGATTTAAAATATTCATCAGGATACATTGATAAACTTTTAAAAATTTCAAATTTTGGCGCTCTTGTTTTTACTTCAAGAGGAACTTGATATTTTTCTTGAAACTTTTTATCATAAGCTTTACCTATGTTTTCATCGGCATACTTACCACTCATAGGTCTAAAACCACCAATAAAATTATCAATATTTTTTACTGTATCAAAAAATTGTTTATCTTTTGCTGGATTGTCATTGGTTGTCAATACAGCATCAAAGCCTACCATTTTAGCACTTGTATAATTACCCAAGTAGTTAAATATTTTTGCATATTTTTCTCTACTCCAAGGCCAACGGTAACGAGAGATCGAATTTTCATCAATTACTACCAAAACGATACCGTCAGAACCTTTATTGTATGCAACAAAGTTTTTAACCATAAAATTATAAACACGAGGTTCAAAAAATTGACCAAATATAATATAAGCTACCAACATAAATATTACAAATACTGCAAATATTACTAGTGTTTTTAGTTTTTTCATTAAATTTTTCCTTATTAATAGTTTATTATTTATTTCATGATATAATAAAGTCAAAAAAAAGGATACGTTATGAAGAAAAATGTAATGGAATTAATTTCGGAAGAAAAAATATATCCGATTGTAAGAAACAAAGATGCTCAAAAAGCTATTGATATTGCACACGCACTAGTTGAAGGCGGTATTAAGATTATGGAAATCACAGTTGAAAATCCATCTTTATATTCTGCAATTACAGAAATTTCAAAAGATGCTGTTGTTTGTGCAGGAGGTATAATAACTCAACAACAAGCAGAACAAGCTCTAACAAGTGGCGCTAAATTGTTCTCATCGCCAATTTATCAAATGAATATGGTAAAAATTTCTAAAAATAGACAAATGCCTTTCATTGCTGGAGCATCTACTCCAAACGAAGCTTATGATGCTTGGAAATCAAGAATACCTCTAATCAAGATATTTCCAGTAACAGCACTTGGTGGGGTTCAATATATTGAAGATATCCTTCGTCCAATGCCATTCTTAAACTTAATGCCAATGGGACACATTCAGTTATCAGAAGTTATGGATTACATCAATGTTGGCGCAAAAGCAGTTGGTGTTGGTAGAAACTTCTATGAAGGTCTATCAAATGCAGAAATCACAAAACAAGCAAAAGAAATTTTAAGCAAAATCAAAGGCTAATTATGGAAAATAAAATTGACCTAATTACCATTGGTGAATCTATTATTGAACTGTCTAGCGACAAAGATTTTAAAGACACAACTAGTTTTGACAAATACTATGGCGGAGATGCAATTGTAACTGCAATTACTGCCTCTCGCTTTGGCGTAAAAACGGGATATATAACTTGTGTGGGTGAAGATCCGTTCAAGGACTTTTTACTTGATGAATGGAGAAAAGAAAACCTGGATATAGATTACGTTCGTACTGTTTCTGAGCAAAACGCTATTGCTCTTATTTCTAGACTCGATGGAAAACCAAAAGAATTAGCTCTTTATCGTAAAAAAACAGCTGCACAAAAGTTATCCTTAGAGGATATTAAAGAGGATTACATAAAGAGTGCAAGAATTTTTTATTCAACAGGTATAACTCAATCACTTTCATTATCTGCTAGAGAAGCTGTTAAAAAGAGTTATGAAATTGCAAAAGCAAATAATGTAATTACAGCTTATGACCCTAATTACAAAAAAACTATTACAACCCCAGAAGCAGCTAGAGAATGTTTTGACGAAGTTATTTCAAATGTAGATATACTATTTTTAAGTGGAACAAACGATATTCCTGTATTTTTTGAATCTAAATCAATTGATAACGTAATCAAATATTGTTGGGATTTAGGCATTCAAACTGTTGTTGTAAAATCAACAGAAAACTCCGGATATTATACAGGTAGCAATGGTGAGATTGTTTTCACTGAATATTTTGCAAAAACAATTGTAGATACAACTTGTTCTGGAGATGCATTTAATGGTGCATTTCTAAGTGCACTCATAAAGGGAAAGTCGCCTTACGAGGCAACAAAATTGGGTACTATTGTAAGTGGCTTGCAAGCACAAAAAATTGGTGCAATAAAGTCAATTCCAACACAAGAAGAAATAAAAGAAATTACACATAAGGTAGAATAAAATGAGCAAAAAGGTAGTTATATCAGGATATTACGGTGCAGATAATTTTGGCGACGAATCTATTTTAGAGGTTCTTATCCAAAGATTAAAAAAAGACGAAGCAGATATTACCGTATTATCAACAAATCCTAAAAAAACAGCCAAAACTCACGGAGTTAATGCTATTAACAGTTTCAAATTAGGAAAAGTTATGGGTGCATTATCAAAATGTGACATACTAATTTCTGGCGGTGGCAGTCTTTTGCAAGATGCAACAAGTGTAAAAAGTTTATTCTATTACCTTTGGGTAATTTTTATGGCTCAGTTTTACAAAAAACAAGTGCTGATCTTTGCACAAGGTATTGGTCCAATTAACAATAAAATAGGCGAATTTTTTACTAAAAAACTTCTAAAAAATTGTCGTTGGATTAGTGTTAGAGATGACAAAAGTTTGTTCTTATTAAGAGGGTGGGGATTAAAACCAGAGCTTGTATGTGACCCATTATATGATTTAGAAGTTACAGGATCAACACCTTCAAACAGAGTTGGCATTCAGCTTAGAAGTTTCAAATCTTTAACAGAGAAACTTTTAATTACTCTTGCAAACCGTGTTGCAATTGAATTTACAGATAAAGAAATTGAAATTTATTCATTCCAAGATAGCCTTGATTTAGAAGTATGCCAACATTTTGAGCAACTACTTCTATCTGTAAATCCAAACTTAAAAACTACTGTAATTTCAGGAAAAACTCCAAAAGAAATTATAAAACTCATTGCTAGTCTTGAATATATGATTGCAATGCGTTTCCACGCTATTTTAATCGCTCTAAAATATGGTATAAAAACTCTCGCAATAAATTACGACTATAAGATTGAATCTATTTGTAATGATGCCAAAATTCCTGCATTGTCGATGCTTGCAAACGAAGATTACGGCTATATGTTCTCTCGCCTAAAACAATTAGATCATAGAGCTTTACTAGAGTTTGTAAACAACAAGCATTTCAACTGGGAATTGTTTGATTTACTTGTTAAGTAATTTTTTTATAAAATTCTTAATTGCATTTATTATTTTTAAGGATAATGG
>CAVFBQ010000209.1:1555-7010 GCA_963620455.1 uncultured Eubacteriales bacterium | reverse complement strand
ATGTTAAACTGGATAAAACCCATACCGTGACAGCGACTTTAAAGGGTAATATCAAGGAAAACTTGATTATTGGTTTGATTGCTCACATGGATACGAGTGAACAAGCGCCAACAGGTCCTGTAAAGCCTCTAATTCATGACTACAAAGACGGTGATATTGAGCTAAACGGCATAAAAATTGATGCCGTAGACTTAGAACCTTATAAAAATAATACAATAATAACTTCTGATGGTACAACCCTTTTAGGTGCTGATGATAAGGCTGGTGTTGCAGAAATTTTTGAAGCAGTAAAAGTTTTGATAGAAAATCCTGAAATCAAACACCCAACAATAAGAATTGCAATTACACCTGACGAGGAAATCGGTGAAGGCGTGACAGATTTTGATATTGAAAAATTCGGCGCAAATGTAGCCTACACAATTGACGGTTCTGAGGTTGATAATATTGAATCAGAAACCTTTAACGCTTTCAATCCGGAGGTTATAATTGAGGGTGTTCCTGTTCATTGCGGTTACGCTTACGGAAAAATGATTAATGCAATTGAGGTTGCAAGCGCTATTATGAATAAAATTCCGAAAAATGAACTTCCTGAAACAACTCAAAATAAAGAAGGCTACTACCATGTAGATAGTATTAATGGTGATGTAAATAGGGTTGTAATAAAAATGCTAGTTCGTGATTTTGATTTTGACAACGAACTAAAAAGAATTGAATTTTTACGCAATGTTATAAAAGACGTTGAAAATGAATATAAAGGCTGTAAAATTACCTTTAAAGAAAACGAAAAATATCACAATATGAAAGAAAAATTGAATGATTTGCCAGAAGTCATCGAGTATGCTAAACTTGCCCTAAAGCGTTCAGGCTTTGACAATCCTAAAGAACCACCAGTAAGAGGCGGTACTGATGGCGCAATGCTCACTTTGCGAGGTCTTTTGACTCCAAATTTAGGTACAGGTGGTGTAAACTTCCACTCTAAAAAGGAATTTATCTCTCTTCAAGCAATGCAAAAGAGTGTTGAAAATATTATCAATCTAGTTTCAGTTTGGGCTGAAAAAGCGGAAGAAATAACTAAAAAGCTATAAAAAATGATTAAAGAAAAACTACAAAATAATATTTTTGTAATAGCCTTCAAAAACCTTCGTTGGTTTGAGTGGGTAATGTTTTGGGCGATGATTTTTATTGGTGCTTTTTATATGCTTACTGACAAAACGCACCCCCATTGGTACTTGGTTGTAAACTATATTTGTTCAATTATGGGTATTTCGTGCATTTTCTTGTGCGCTCATGCCAGCTGGCCAAAGTGGATTTTTGGAATTATAAATACTGTTTTGTATTCGATAATTCTGTTTTATAACCATGTTTACGGAACTTTTGCACTAGAAATGCTGTATTACTTGCCTTGTGGAATAGTTGGTTTGTTTTTGTGGACTAAACATCTTGACAATAAGGAAAAAGACAAATGCAAAACACGTGTTATGAGTTGGAAACTTCGATTACTGATGTTTGCAATTGTAATTGCAAGTTCACTAACCTTGAGATATTTTTTAGTAAAAATCGGAGGTGCAACGCCACTTTTAGATGCAATTACAGTATCTTTGGGAATTATTGCAACCTTTTATGAAATAAAACGTTATGCTGACCAATATGCCTTGTGGCTAATTTCTGACGTAATTGCGATTACACAATGGGTTTTGTTGGGCGATGTAATTATGATTACAAAAAAATCAATCTATTTTGTAATGTCAATTATTGGCATAATCAATTGGACACTTATGCAAAAAGAGAGAAATACAGAAAATTCATAACTTTCCCACAACAAAAAATCCTTTAGAGGCTTGAGCAAACCCTCTAACCTTCCACTAGGTTCTTGCCCTACTTTTTTGATATAATATTTATATGAAATACATCATTGTATCAATAATATTTTTATTTTTAATAATTTGGTCATTTTTTGTAGAACCTAAAATGCTTAAGGTTACAAAGTTTACCCTAAATGACAAAGATTTAAGCGGTTTAAAAGTTGTTTTTGCAGGCGATTTGCATATTAGACCTAATCAAGAAAAAAGATTGGTTGAAGTTATTGAAAAAATTAATGCACAGAACCCTGATTTAATCCTTTTGGCTGGGGATTTTGCAGCGGGACACGATTTGAAATCGTCTTTAGATTTTAAAGTTTATGCGAATCATTTGAAGGATTTGCACTCAAAATTTGGTGTTTATAGCGTAATGGGAAACCACGATTATTGGGCGGATTATGATGATATAAAAGAAATGCTTGAAGGGGTTGGAATACATGTTTTGGCAAATAGCAACGAACCTTTGATACTTGAAAACGGTAAAAAGATTTGTATCGCTGGAGTTGACGACTTGAAAACAAAAACTCCTAATGTAGATGAAGCATTGAAAGGTACAGAAAATAATTCTACAATATTTTTAACTCATTCGCCAGATGTGTTTGTAGATGTTCCAAAGGGGAATGTGAAATTAACCTTGGCAGGGCATGTTCACGGTGGACAAATCAGAATCCCATTTATTGGAGCGTTGATAATTCCGTCAAAATATGGAGATAAATATTCACATGGTTTGATAGAGGAAGACGGACAGCGAATGATAGTTACAAAGGGTATTGGGACAAGTATTTTGCCAGTGAGATTTAATTGTGCTCCAGAGGTAGTTGTAATTAATTTTAAATAAATTAAAAAATCATGTTGACATAAAAAATTTTTTCGGTTATATTAAGTTTACAAACGCATGGGCGTTTAGCTCAGTTGGTAGAGCGCTTCCCTTACAAGGAAGATGTCGGGAGTTCGAGCCTCTCAACGCCCACCATTTAGAAGGTCTGAAACAATTGAGTTTCAGGCTTTTTTATTTTTATCCATGTCCGTTTGGTGTCCGTTTAGTTATTTGAATAATATTCTAATTATATGAATTAAGAACATCCATTGCGTTTACCATATCCAATGAATCAACGTGTGTGTATAACATTGTTGTTTTTATATCAGAATGTGCCATAATATCTCGTACAATTGGTATTGGTACGTTTTCTTTCACCAACCTTGTACATACAGTATGTCTTAATCCATGAAATTTAAAATTAGGTAAACCAGCTTTTTCTCTTATATCTCTCCATACTTCATTAAATCTTGTAGTTCCCCATTTATTTCCTGTTTCAGGATTTACAAATACATATTCTGACACTCCATGTATTTTTGTTGCGGTTCTGTCATGAATTTTTGTGAAGGACTAATATTTGATGTAAGTGTATTTATCATTTTTAAATTTCCTTTCCAATGGTAGGGGGGTAATAATACTTTTATACTATAGACATATCCATTATTATAAGTCTGTAGTATTTTTTTATAATAAACAACAACAGCAATCATATAATCATATCAATGTTTTTAAAGAAAAGAGAAGAAACTATTTGTTGATGAAACGAAAACGATATAACCAAAAGAAAATCGCTAAACATTTAGAAATTTCAGAATCCTATGTTACAAGATTAATCAATGGTGAAAGATATAGTAGTAAATTTGAAATATTTTTAGCAATTGAACTTGGACTGAATTACAGAAAACTTTTTTAAAACTCCGATTTTCGGAGTTTTATTTTTCTTTAACATTTATTTTCAACAAGAATGGTAATGGTATCAGTAAAAATGCAATCAAGGCAACTATTGCGAAAGCATCAACGTAAGCCATTAAGTTTGATTGTACAAGCATTTGTTTATAAGCATAAGCATTTGCCTTATTTACCGCATAAGTGCTTGATGTGCCTGTTATAAATGTACTTGTCCAACCTGCCATTTTTGTTTGGAATACAGAATTGAAATTCGATAAATTATCAACCAAATATCCTTGGTGAATTTGAGAATGTCTTGCAACAATAGTTGATGACATTGACACAATTATTGCAACACCAATAGTTTTACAGAAATTATGCAAACTTGCACCGTTTGCCAAATCTTCTTTTGGCAATGTTCCAAGTGCAAGTGCAGAAATTGGAATAAAAGTTAAAATTACGCCAATACCTAGCAAGAAATTTGGTATTGAAACATACAAAAATGAGACTGCCAAATTTACGTTTGTATAAACAAAAGTTGCCAAGCCTAAAAAGAAAAATCCGACTGCAATTAAAATTCTACTGTCATAAATTCTCATCAAATGTGGAATTACAAGCAACATCAATATGCATGAAATAACACGTGGTGCCATAGTTAAGCCACTTAATAACGCCGTATAACCGAGCATATTTTGTATAAATTGTGGTGCCAAGTACATTGTCGTAAATACGACCATACTTACCACCGTTGAAATAACGGTACCGATAAAAAAGTTTCTATCTTTAAAAATTCTAACCTTCATAAAAGAATTTTTATTTTCAATTTCCCACACAATCAAAAAAGAAAGTGTTACTAAAGAAAAACCGGCAAGCCAGCAAATCCAAGCACAATCAAACCAATTGTATTGTTGACCTTTATCCAAAACTATTTGCATAGACATCAACCACAAAACAAGTGCTGTCATACCAACAAAATCAATTTTTGGTTTAACGGCAGGTTTTTTAGTTTCTTCAATAAAATTACTTACCAAAATAAGTGAAATAATTCCGACAGGAATATTTACAGAATAAATATAGTGCCAATTAAAATTATCAACCAGAAAACCACCAAAAGAAGGTCCGAGAATAGCACAAACCATTACCGCAAAGCCAAATAAAGACATTGCAACACCTTTTTTCTCAGGCGGAAAAGCTGTAAGTAAAATTGTTTGCGAAATAGGTGTCATAGGTCCGCCACCAATACCTTGAATAAATCTACCAAGCACCATAATGTTTAATGACGGTGCAAACGTACAAATCAAAGCTCCTAACGTAAATATCGAAATACAAATGTTTGCGAATAATTTTCGCCCAAAAACATTTTCTAACCAACCTGAAAGCATAATCAAACAAGCATTTGCAACCATATATGAAGTCACAATCCATTTTGCTTCATCAGCTGTTGCAGCAAAATAACCTGAAATATGAGGCAATGCAACATTTGTTGCAGTTGTTGCTAAAGCAGCAAAAGATGTCGGCAAAAGGATTGATACTGCGATTAACCAAATTGGAACTTTTTGTTTAACGCTTGTTGCTTCCATTTTCTATGCCCTATTTTACCTTTACAGTCGGAACAACGCTCATTCCAGGTATTACGTTATAATTTGAAATATCTTCCTTGAATACGATTTTTACAGGAATTCTTTGTACAATTTTTACGTAACTGCCAACCGCGTTTTCAGGAGGAAACAAACTAGCTTTAGCACCTGATGCCATTTGCAAACTATCAACTTCACCTTTGAAATTTTTACTTCCGTAAGCGTCAATTTTAATGGTTACAGGTTGACCTTTTTTCATATTTGCAACTTGAGTTTCTTTAAAGTTTGCAACTACCCAAACATCATCTTTTGCG
>CAVFBQ010000209.1:0-1545 GCA_963620455.1 uncultured Eubacteriales bacterium | reverse complement strand
AAAAGAGGTTGAGCAACTTGGACATAGTTTCCTTGTTCTACCGTTCTATGCGTAATTTTTCCGTCTTGAGATGCGTATATTTTTGTATATGATAAATCTAATTTGGCTTGTTCAACTTCCGCCTCAAGTTTTTTAATTGTTGCTACAATTTCATCTTGTTTTGATTTTGATGCATTATTGTTTGAAACCGCAACTGTCAATTTGTTTTGGCTTGAATCATAATCTTGTTTTGAAGAAATACCTTTTGAATACATTTGAGAATATCTATCGTAATCACTTTTTGCAAAATCTAATTCCGAAAATGTTTTTGCGACATCATTATTAGCACTATGTAATAAGGCTTTTGCTTCTTCAAGTTTTGCTTGTGTTTGTTTTAGTTTAACCTCATAATCTTTAGGATCAATTTCTAAAAGCAAATCACCTTTTTTGACAAATTGGTTATCTTCAATGTTCAATTTAATTACAGGACCTGAAACACGAGGTGCAACGGTAACGATATGCCCTTCTACAAATGCATCGTCTGTTGATTTGTAATACATTGATTTTATTGAAACAATTATGCCAAATATTAATAAAATGATTGCTGTAATTGTAGGGACAATTACTCTCTTTTTTTCGTAGATGTGTCTTGTATCTTCTGGGCTTATTTCATGTATACTTTGTTCGTCTGCCATTTTTATTACCTCATAATTATATTCATTATATTTGTAATCTTACTAGTGGTCTTGCGTTATCATAAATCTTATTCAAGGTCGAGATTAGGTTATCAATTTCTTCCTGTGATATTCCTTGAATTAAAGTTTTTCTTAATTCCTTTGTTGTCGGAATGATTGTATTTCTTACTTTGTCACCTTTTTCAGTAACGGAAATTTTAAATATTCGTCTGCCGTTTGAGGCTTGTTTTCTTTTGATTAATTCTTTATCCTCAAGAATTTTTATTAGCCTTGCAACATTACTCCTATCTTTTAACGTAATTTCGCAAATTTGACGTTGATAAAGTTCACCGTAGTCATGAATTATATCCAATATCAAAAATTGCTCCGGAGTTAAATCAAACCCATTTTCAAAAAAAGTTTGAGAGGATAATGCTCTAACTATTGTACCTGTATTGTAAACTGTTGTTCCAACCCTTTTCCCGAAATTTATTCTTTCCATAATTGATTTTCCATTTTTCTTGTGATGTAATTATAGCACAAGAAAAATTTTTACAACTATTGATTGGAAGAAATATTATGAGAAAAAATTTAATAGCATTATTTTTTACATTATTATTGAGTTTGAACTTATCTGCCCAAGCGAGCGCATCAACTTTTGATTATATGAATATGGGTTGGTGGGAGCACTATCAAGACAAAAATCTTTTGAATTTGCTTCAAACTGTTTATGAAAAGAATTACGACTTAAAAAATACCGTGTTAAAAATTAAAGAAAATGAACAAGTTGTTAAAATGCAATTTGCAGAAGAATTACCATTTGCTAATTTTTCCGGCGAAATTTATAGGAATTTAAGAGCTCCAAGACAACAATTTGGAAATATGCAAATTC
>CAVFBQ010000208.1:0-3288 GCA_963620455.1 uncultured Eubacteriales bacterium | reverse complement strand
GTGATGCGTATTGCATTAAATATGAAGGGTGATAAATTGCGATTGCGTTATATTTATTGCTATTTAATTCAAGTGCAAAAACTTCTCCTCTAACTTTTGAAATCTGTATTGATTTTTTGCCAGTTAAGGTTTTTAAAGAAGTTCCACCACACAAGACAATTAATTTTGGTTGTACCGTTTCAATTTGTTTGTATAAGTAATCTATGCAATTTTTGATTTCAAGAGTTGCGGGAACTCTGTCTTTATTTGGTCTGTCTGGATTTGTGGGACGACATTTCAAAATATTTGTGATATACAAATCTTTTTCGCGGCTTATACCCACTTTTTCAAGATAAGTATTCAATAATTGCCCAGCACGTCCAACAAATGGTAAGCCTTGAGCGTTTTCGTCTTTTCCTGGAGCTTCTCCAATAAAAACAACTTTTGCATTTGGATTACCTGCAGAAAAAACCATTTTGTCACGTCGTGTACCAATTTCACACGCATAACATTTTTCACAAATATTTTTTAATTCTTCAAGTTGTTTTTCTTTTGTCATAATTACTCTACATCTTTTTCTTCGTCATAAGGTTCATCTTTTATGTCACTAAACAAACCCACATCGTACTTCTTGCAATAACGCTTAACTTCTTTAACTACAACATTTGATAATATGAATAGCGCAAACAAGTTTGGAACAGCCATAAATAAAGTTACTGCATCAGATAAATTAATAATGCTCTTAAAGTTCATAGCTGAGCCGATTACGATACAAATACAGTAAACTAATTGGAATGAGCGAGTTTTTAATTTTGACTCACCTACCAAGAATTGCCAACCTTTTAAACCGTAATAAGAACCGCAAAGCATTGTCCCCATTACAAAGAAACTTGCCATAATTGTTAACAAGATTGGGAAAAATGGAAAAGCAGTTGCAAAGGCTTTTGAAGTTAATTCAATACCTGCAATTCCATGAACATGTAAATATTCACCCGTAACAACAATTACAAATGCAGTTGAAACTCCAACTACACAAGTATCAACAAAAGGTTGTAACATTGCAATAAACGCTTGCGCTACAGGTTTACTTGTTTTAACTGCAGCAAATGCTGTTGGAGCGGTACCTAATCCTGCTTCGTTTGCAAACATTGCACGTCTAAATCCCCATAGCATACAACCAAAAAGCCCCCCACCAACCATTGCATGAGGTTGAAAAGCTTGAACAATAATTACTTTAACCGCATAAGGAATATTGTGAATATTTATCAATGAAATAACTAAAATACTTGTCAAATATAGTACACACATCACAGGTGTAACTTTTTCGGTAAACTTTCCTATAGATTTTATTCCACCAATAATTGTCACCCAAGTTACAGTAGCGACAATTAAACCAATTATCCAACTGTTATTTGCAAAAATGCTATTCGTACCACCTGTAACCTCTGTAATTTGGGTTGTCATTGCATTAATTTGAAACAAATTCCACCCACCAATAACAGCTAAAACTGAACATAAAGCATAAGTTTTACCAAGGTATGGTGCGATTTTGCCTAAAATCTTGCCTTTTAAACCTTTTGAAATGTAGTACATTGGACCACCTGATGTTGAGCCATCAGGATTTATATCTCTAAGTTTCACACCTAAAAGAACCTCTGAAAATTTGAGTGCCATAGAAAAAAGTCCAGCAACTATCATCCAGAAAATTACTCCAGGACCACCGATTGAAACGGCAGCTGCGGAACCTGCAACATTACCAATACCCGCAGATGAAGAAATTGTTGCTGTTAAAGCTTGGAATGATGAAACTTCACCTTTTTTCTTACGTTTAATAAGATCTTTGTGTTCAAATTTGTGAGCAATAAGTTTTAGTGCGTGTTTAAATCCCCATAAACCAATAAATCTAAGTCTAAAGGTAAAATAAATTGCAGCAGTCATTAAAAGAGCAATCAAAAGTTGCACTTCCACGCCATTTATATTTACTGAATAAAATATTACTGATGAAATCTTGTCTGCTACTGGCGATAAGATACCATCAATTGCGGCATCTAAGTTCATAAAACAATAATAGTACAAAAAAAATTTAAATTTAACAAAGAGTAACAAAAAGTTAACGGAATTGAAAAGTTTAATTTTTTATGTTAGTATGAAGAAAAGTTTGTCGGAGCGACAAAGTATAACAAATTGGAGACGTGGCCGAGTAGGCTGAAGGCGGCACCCTGCTAAGGTGTTATATGGAGTAATCTGTATCCAGGGTTCGAATCCCTGCGTCTCCGAATTTCTTGACAGAACGGGCGAAAGCCCGTTTTTTGTTGAATTATAACTATACATCGTATTCTATCATTGATTGAGTTTCAGATTTTTCGCTATATGCCTCTGATATCTTGTCTTGTTTATTATTTTGTGAACTTGGATTTTCTTCTGTTGCTGTTTTTTCTGTTTCTTTGTTACTTTTACTCTTATCTTTTTCATTCATATATTTCAAATACTCTGCATAAGTTACAACACCATTGTTGTTTTCATCCATTGCTTCGTCGTATTTTTCATCACCCTCTTTTGCATAAACAGCTTTGTCTTCAATAGAATTTGCATCTTTTTTCGAATCTTCTTCTGTAGTGGTTTCTTTTGCTATTTTTGAATTAGTATTGGCAACCATCATTGCGGTAAATATTTCTAATTTTGCCTTTCCGTCTATACCGTTTGTTTCGCAATACTCATTAAATTCTTCTAGCGAGATTTTTCCATCTTCGTCTAAATCCATTTGTTTTAAATAGCCAGCTTGACCTCTCTTGGCTAAAATAGTTTGGCTTCCAACTTTTGAAGAGTTACTTGATTGTTTCATGTTGCCAGTCTTATTGTTTGATAAATCTAACAATCCTTTTGAATTATTTTTATTTGAATTTATTTTGCGGTTGTTCAAAGTATTCATGTATTTATTCAAATACTGACTACCTGAATTTGAAATCATTTCGGTCATAATATAAAATCCTTTTTGAAACAAGTCAATTCATTTGACTTATAGTTACATTATATAATGTGCCACAAATTCTGTATGTTTTAACCATTCTACAACATTATTGTTACAAAGTTAGTATTTTATATTTGCGTTTTCCAGTTTTAAAAGATATTTTTTAACATCTAATCCACCTGCATAACCTGTTAGATTTCCAGTTTTACCTACAACACGATGACAAGGAATAATTATAGAAATAGGGTTATGCCCAATAGCTCCCCCTACAGCTTGCGCGGACATTCTTTTTATACCTTTTTCATTTGCTATAATTTCTGCTATTTCTCCGTATGTAAGCG
>CAVFBQ010000207.1:0-13370 GCA_963620455.1 uncultured Eubacteriales bacterium | reverse complement strand
TATAAAGAATAATAGGGTATTTTATAACTATACTTGGGGATATATATATGAAAAAGGTTATTATTATAACGCTATCAATCGCGGTAGCAGCAGTATTATTAAGATTTTTAGCTTACCAATTCCAAGGGTTTCAAGCAGCTAAAAGAATGAAAATGGCAGGTGCTCCTGGTGTTACAATTCAATCTATTGAAACACGTAATGTTATCAAAAAATTTGAAGCTCCTGGTAGAATTCAGTCTATTTCAAGAATTGATATCGTGGCTAGGGTAAGTGGATATTTAACAAAATCATACTTTAAAGAAGGCGATGTGGTTAAAAAAGGTCAAGTTTTGTTTGAAATCGAACAACAAGAATATCAATTAGCCACCGATAAAGCAAAAGCTAACTTAGATGATGCTCAAGCTAAATTAGTTTATTATGAAAAACAATTAATTCGTGCAAAGGAACTTGTAAAACAAGATTATATTGCAAAAGCTAAATATGATGAAGTTTTATCTCAAAGAGATTCTTATAAAGCTCAAGTTTCTATGTATAGAAGTGCTTATCAAGATGCCTTAAGAAATTTATCTTATACAAAAGTGAAAGCTCCTGTCGATGGTCAAGTTGGTATGATTAAAGTTACTGTAGGCAATTATGTAACTGCTCAAAGTGGTGCTTTGACAACTTTGAATAGTGTTGATCCAATTTATGTAACCTTCCCTCTTGATGCTAAAAACTATACAGAGTTACTAAAAGTTGATAAAACACCATCTGTAAACCGTAATGTTGATTTGTATTTTTCAACAGGTTCAAAATATGAGTTTAGTGGTATTCAAAACTTTCACGATAACAATGTAGATCCAACAACTGGTTCTATCATGATGCGTGCAACATTCCCTAACCCTAAAGGTTTGTTAATTAACGGTAACTACGCTACAGTTTATATTTATTCAAAAGAGAAAGAAAATGTGCCTGTAGTTCCACAAATTGCTGTTTTGGAAAATCCTCAATACAAATATGTATATAAAATTGATGAAAAAGGACTTCCTCAAATTCAACAAATTGAAACCTTCGGTCAAGATGGCAAGGATTGGGTTGTTAAATCAGGCTTAAAGACTGGTGACAAGGTTGTTGTATTAGGTATTCAAGGTGTAATTCCTTCAAGACCAGTTAGAGAATTAACTCAAGAAGAAATTAAAGCAATAGATGCTTCTTCTACTAATGCAAAAAAAGAAAGTGACTCTAAAAAATAATAATTAGGTAATATAAAATGGCAGAATATAACGAAAAAGATATTAACTTATTCATTAGAAGACCAAAATTTGCGATTGTAATTTCACTTGCAATCGTTTTGGCTGGTTTAATTATGATGTGCGGATTGCCACTAGAAGATTATCCGTCAATTACACCTCCTCAAGTTGTAGTAAGTGCTACATATACAGGTGCGAGTGCAGACGTAGTTAGGGATACTATCGCTGCTCCGCTTGAGGCTCAACTAAATGGTGTTGAAGATATGATTTATATGACTTCAACTTCTCAAAACGGTTCTTATGAATTAAGTGTATTTTTTGAGGTAGGTACTGACCCTGATATGGCGGTAATTAACGTTAATAACCGTTTGCAACTAGTTACACCCCGTTTACCAAGTGATGTAAGAAACTATGGTTTGACAGTTCGTAAGAGAACAGGTGGTCCTGGTATCTTGATGATTGCCGTAAATTCACCTACAAACGCATTTGATACTTTATATATTACAAACTATGCATCTATTTATATTAAAGATGAATTAGCTCGTATTAAGGGGGTATCGAGTGTTAACGTATATGGTGCTGCTGAATATTCAATGCGTATATGGTTAGACCCTGTAAAAATGGCTAACTACAAGATTTCTGCAACAGAAGTTAAAAACGCGATTATGGCTCAAAATACGCAGGTTGCCGTGGGTGACTTGGGTGCTGAACCATTAAAAGAGCCACATGATGTTAAATTTACATTAAGAACTAAAGGTCGTTTATCTTCAGCTAGTGAATTTGAAAACATTGTAGTTTATTCAAATCCTGACGGTTCAAACGTAAAATTAAAAGATATTGCAAGGGTTGAATTAGGTGCTGAATCGTACTGGGGTGACTCATTCATTGGTGGTAAACGTTCTTCACTTATTGTAATTCGACAATTACCAGAAGCAAACTCAATTGATTTGGCAAAAAAATGTGCTAAACGAATGGAAGAGTTGAGCAAAGGCTTTCCTAAAGGTTTGGAATACCATATTGAACACGATGAAACCGAATTCGTACAAGAATCTATTAAAGAAGTAGAAAATGCAATTGGTTTAGCGATTTTACTTGTAGCCTTAGTTACATATTTCTTCCTAGGGTCAAAACGTGCTGCGTTTATTCCATTGTGCGCAATTCCAGTGTCATTAATTGGTGTATTTATTTTCGTTGCAATGCTAGGATTTTCAATTAACTTATTAATGCTGTTCGGCTTGGTGCTTGCTGTTGGTTTGGTAGTAGACGATGCGATTGTAGTACTGGAAAATGCTCAGCGACATATTCAGGCAGGTAAAAAACCACGAGAAGCTACGATTATTACAATGTATGAGGTTACAAGTCCTGTAATTGCAACCTCATTGGTATTAATGGCTGTATTTGTTCCTGTATGCTTTATGCCAGGGGTTAACGGTAGAATGTATCAGCAATTCGCTGTTTGTATCGCTTGTTCAATGGGCTTGTCTACTTTAGTTGCCTTGTCATTGGCTCCTGCGTTGTGTTCTACTATTTTAAAGGAACACGATGATGAGAAAGTTCCTGAAATAATTAGAAAATTTGATAACTGGTTTAATGGTATTCGTGATACATACTTAAAGTGTGCTCATTACTTTGTTGAATCACCAAAGAGAACAATGATAACTTTAGGTGCTCTTACATTAATGGCAATTATTATGGGCAATGTTATCCCGACAGGTTTTATTCCAACGGAAGATAAGGGTGCTGTAATGGTTCAAGTTCAATTGCCAGACGGTGTTTCTACTGTTAGAACAAAACAAATTTCGGTTCAAATTGAAGATAAGATTAAGGTTATGGATGGTGTTCGTCAAACTATTAACATTATCGGTTTTTCTGGTGAAAACACAGCATTTATTGTTGTACAATTGAAGCCTTGGAGCCAAAGACATAAACCGTCACAACAAATGGATGCAATTATAGGAAAAATCAGAGCGCAATTCTCTAATTATCCAGTTGCAAGAGTTGTAGCATTCTCTCCAACTCCAATTCCTGGTATGGGTAACTTCGGTGGTTTTGAATATCAATTACTTGATAAAGGTGATAGAAGTCCTCAAGAATTATACGATCAAGCACAAAAATTGATTGCAGCAGCAAATGCAAATAAAAACTTAACATCAGTATTTACAACATATACAGCGACATTACCACAAATTATTGTAAAGGTTGATGAGGAGCAAGCTATGGCTCAAAAAGTTTCTATCAGCGAACTTTATACAACAATGTCAGCTATTTACGGTCAAACTTACGTGAATGACTTTAATAAATTTGGTCGTGTATATCGTGTAATGTTACAGGCCGATGCTGACTTCCGTTCAAAAGAAGCCGATTTGAAACGATTATTCATTAAGAATACAGAAGGCAAAATGGTTCCATTGTCTTCAATGGTAAAATTTGAACCGATTGTTGGTCCATATAGTTTGACTAGATTTAATATGTATAATGCTGTAACAATCAATGGTAATGGTGCAGGCAGTGTTTCTTCAGGTCAAGCTATGAAAGAAATGGCAAAAGTTTCTAATGAAGTATTACCACGTGATATGGGCTTTGCTTGGTCTGGTAGTTCATTGCAAGAACAAGAGTCAACAGGGCAAATAGTCGTAATTTTAGTATTGTCATTGACATTTGTTTATTTATTCTTGGTTGCACTTTACGAAAGTTGGACTTTGCCAATTGCCGTAATGTTAATTGCGCCAGTTTCTTTGATTGGTGCGTTATTTGCTCAATATGTTGCGGGTTACTCACTAGACTTGTACTGTCAAATCGGTTTAATTATGTTGATTGGTTTAAGTACAAAACAAGCCATTTTGATTATTGAGTTTGCTAAAGAAGCTTACGAAAAGAATGGTGGTGATGAAATAGCAGCCGCAATGGAAGCCGCAAAATTAAGATTTAGAGCCGTAATGATGACAAACATTGCGTTTATTTTAGGTGTATTGCCATTGGTATTTGCTTTTGGGGCAGGTGCTGTGAGTCGTCACTCAGTTGGTATGACAGTGTTTGGCGGTATGATGGCAGTAGCTTTCATTGGTACAATGCTGGTTCCAGGGTTCTTTGTATGTATTCAAAGAATGAAAAAGAATTCTCATAATGCATTAAAAGATGATTCAAAAATGAAAAAAGTATTAGATGATATTAAATCTTTCTTGCATGAAGGTTTAGAAAAAATAAAAAACGTAGGTAAATAGAATGTATAAAAAGTTATTTTCATTAATTTTAATATGTTTATTAACTACAGCAAACATTGCTGTTGCTGGAGAAGTTTCTGCGGTTGACAATAAGCAAACAAAAACAGATGAATTGAGCGAAATAGGTAATAAAATTATCACTTCAGAATATCCTGATGCTGATAAAATTTCACCTCAAATTGAAGATATCAAAAAGATTAGTGATATAAAAGTAATTGAAGGTTCAGTTGAAAAAACAATTGATATCACATTAGAAGACTGTATCAAGTTTGCACTAGGTAATAACCCAAAAATCCGTGCTGCAATTGAAGAAATTTCAGCTTCTGATGCAAGAGTAAAACAAGCGTGGTCAAGTTATTTCCCAAACTTAAATTGGACAACAAACGGTTCTAAAAACAGGAACTTGTTGTTCTCTGATGCTATCGGAGCGCGAGATTCAACATATACTTTGTACTATTTAGGGCAAATTTCTGTAAGCCAAATGATTTACGACTTTGGTGTGACACAAAATCAAGTAACAATTAAAAAATTGGCTTATAAATCAGCGCAAGAAACTTTGACAAGCGTTGTAAATGAGGTAATTAGACAAACAAAAGATGCATATTATGCATTGTTATTAGCTTACGATGATAAAAAAGTTAAAGAGGATAATGTTCAAAAGTTTGAGCTGTTCTATAATCAAGCAAGAGCTTATTATGAAATTGGTACAAATCCAAAAGTAGATGTTACTATTGCAGAAGTTAACTTGAGTAATGCGAAATTGCAATTAATTCAAGCTGATAACCAAGTTGATGTTGCAATGGCAAACTTAAATAATGTTATGGGTTTACCTTATATGACAAAATTCAATGTGCAAGAACGTTTAAAATATGCTGCTTGCGATATTACACTTGAAGAAGCAATGAGTATTGCAGATGAATCAAGACCCGATTTAAAGGTTGCAAAATTACAAGTTGAACAAGCTCGTCAACAATTAAAATTGATGAAAAAGCAATATTTGCCAAAGATTACAGCTCAAGGTTCTTACGCAATTGGTGGTTCTCAACCAGCAAAAACTTATGGTTATTCATTTGGTGGTTATTTAGATTTTCCGACTGTTAATGGATTGTTGATTAACCAACAAATAAAGGAAGCTCGTGCTAATTATTCTAAACAAATGGCAAATGCTACAAGCACAGAAAATGATATTCGTTTAGAAATTCAAAAGGCATATTTAACTCTTGTCGAAAAGAAAAATCAAATTCCAGTAGCATTTTTAGGTATGAAACAAGCGAAAGAAAACTATGATATTTCTTTCGGACGTTACAAAGTTGGTGAAGCAAGTCCAACAGAATTGAAAGATGCTCAAGTTTCTTACTTGAACTCTCAAATTTCTTATTATAACGCACTGTACCAATTCAATTCTGCAAAAGCAGGCTTGGAAAAAGCTATTGGTAAAAATATTATGTATGGGGAAGAGGTTGTTGATTTAACTCCATAAAAGCCTTATCAACAATTTCTTTAGCATTAAACTCTGGCGCATCTTGTTTTTCACTTGTAAGGTGAATTAAATATTCAATGTTACCGCAAGGTCCTTTGATTGCAGAATGGGTTAGATTTAAAACAATGTAACCTAGCCCTCTAGCGCACTCAATAACGCTTGTTATTACACTGTTATGAGTGTTTCTATTTCGGATTACGCCACCCTTCTCAACAAGCTCCTTGCCTGCTTCAAATTGAGGTTTGATTAAACATATTAACTCTTGTTTTTCTGCCAAAAGTTTTTGAAAATTTGGTAAAACTTTTTCTAATGAAATGAACGAAACATCACAAACTAATAAGTCAGCAATAGGTTCATTTTCTGCGTAGATGTCTTCTTTTGAGCAGATTTTAAGGTTTGTTTTTTCTATTGGTTTAACGCGTTCGTTGCTTCTTATCTTCCAATCAAGTTGACCGTAGCCAACATCAACAGCGTAAACAAATTTTGCTCCGTTTTGAAGTAAACAATCTGTAAATCCGCCAGTTGAAGCACCAGCATCAAGACAAATTCTATCTTTTATTACAACATCAAAAGTTTTTAAAGCTTTTTCTAACTTAAACCCGCCTCTTGAAACGTAAGGCATTGATTTTACACGAATTTCATACTCTTTTTGAGTGTTAATTTGATATCCAGCTTTAGTAATCCTTTCGTCATTAATTAAAACGTCACCTGCTAAAATAGAGGCTGCTGCTTTGCTTTTGTTTTCAAAATAACCTAAATCAACGAGGTATTTGTCTAATCTTTCTTTTTTCAAATCCGAAAAACCTTTTCTGCATTTTTAGTAGTAACATTTGTAACATTTCTTAATGATATTTCTTTTAAGTCTGCAATTTCTTGAGCTATATATGGAATGTACTTAGGTTCGTTTGTTTTCCCTCTGAACGGAACAGGAGCAAGATATGGCGCATCTGTTTCAAGCATAAGGTGTTCAAGCGGAATTTCTTTTGCAACTTCTTTCATTTTTTTTGCATTTTTGAATGTTACAACACCACCTAATGACAAGTACCAACCTTGCTTTATGCATTCTTTTGCAAATTCAACACTTCCTGAAAAACAGTGTAAAACTACATCAGACCCTTTGTTGTACTCTTTTAATATGTCAAAAGTGTCTTTATGTGCTTCTCTATCGTGAACATCAATTGGCAAATTCAATTCATTTGCTAGTTGAATTTGTTTTATAAAAATTTCTTTTTGAAGCTCTGTAAAACTTGTATCCCAATAATAATCAAGTCCAATTTCACCGATAGCAACAACTTTTGAGTTGTTTATTGCTAGATTTTTGATTATTTCATAAGTTTTGTCATTCCAAGTTTTGGCTTCTTCTGGAAAAACACCAAGCATACAAAAAATATTTTCATATTTATTGCAAACTTCAATTTTACTTTCAAAATCTTCTTCATTAACGGCTGGAATAATTATTTTTTTTACATTAACGACATTAGCTGATTTTATAATTTCATCAAGCGTAATGCCTTCAATCATATCAATATGAGAGTGTGTATCTATAAAATAATTTTCCATAAAATGATTATAACATGACTTTATATTAATGCTAAAATATTTATATGACAACGACGTTTGAGGAAGCAATATCACAAATTAAAAGTCAGATGGATATTGTTGATATCATATCTGAAGAAATAGTTTTAAAGAAAAAAGGCTCAAATTATTGGGGCTGTTGTCCTTTTCACGGTGAAAAAACTCCGTCATTTTCTGTTAATGCTCAACGTGGATTTTTCAAATGCTTCGGCTGCGGAGTTGGAGGTGATGCGATTACATTCGTAATGAAAATCCATAATTGGGATTACATGCAGACTATCAAATATTTGGCAGAGCGTTATAATGTTGAATTGCCTGAATATGGCGGTGATGGTGGCAAGCATAAAGAAGAACGAACTTTAATGACAGAGGCTTGTAAAAAGGCAGTTGAATTTTATCAAGATATTTTGCTAAGCTCTCCAGCAGATAATATCGCCGTAAAATATTTGAATAATCGTGATATTACGCCTGCAATTATATCTAAATTCTCTCTAGGGCTATCTTTAAAAGAACCGAATACGCTTTATAACAAGTTGAAACGCGATTATGATGATTCAATTTTAGAAAAAGCTGGTTTAATTTTAAAATCTAATCAAGGTCGTTATGTCGATAGATTTAGAAACAGAATTATTATTCCAATTCAAAATGAGCAAGGTGAATATATAGCCTTTGGTGCAAGAGCAATTGAGGAAGGACAAAATCCAAAATATTTAAATTCGTCAGATTCTCCAATTTATAACAAAAGTAGAATTTTATACGGTTTGTACACTGCAAAAGAAGCCATAAAGCAAGAAGATTCTGTTGTAATTATGGAAGGATATTTTGACGTAATTTCAGCTCAAGCACACGGTATTCATAATGCAATTGCATCTTGTGGAACATCAATGACATTAGAACACGTTAAAATGCTTTCTAAGTACACAAGAAGCAGAAGAATTTATCTTTCTTTTGATACAGATTTGGCAGGGCAAAATGCTACAAGACGAGGCGGAGAATTGATTAAATCTGCCTTCAGTGGTTTGGGTAATATTAAACAATTTGACGAATCTCATATATCAACAAATGATGACAAGTACGCTTGCGAAATTAGAGTTGTTTCACCACCAGAGGGCAAGGATCCTGATGAATTTATAAGAAGTTCAGGTGCTGAGGCGTTCAAATCTTACATTGAACATGCTCCATTGTTGTTGGATTTTGAATTAAATCAACTATTGAAAAAGAAAAATGAAGTTTCAACTCCACAAGAAAAATCAGAACTTGTAAAAGAAATTTTGCCAATATTGAATGATGTTCAAAACCCAATTATTCAATCTGAATATGTGAAAATTGTTGCAACAGCGCTTTCTTTGGATGACAAGGCGTTACAGCAAGACGTAAAAAAAGTAAACCGTGCAGACTTTATAGTTTCAGAAGTTTCGTCAGTTAATGTAACAAAATCTTCACCAATAGAAGAAATCGCGCAAAAAAATCTTCTTAGCTTATTTTTAATAAATACAAGCCCATATTCTATGGGTATGCTTTTAGAAAGAATAAAAAGTGTAAATTTTACAAATAAAACGTTAATAATTGTAAAAGATACAATTGACAAATTAATCAATACCGTAAATAATGTTAGTGACTTAACGGATAGATTATACATAGAGTTCTCTCAAAATCAAGAAATTAAATCCCTAATCACAGATTTGATTTGTATTTCGGAAACATTTAACAATCTAAAGGAAAATGAATTTGATGCAATTATAAGGGAAAATATTGAAACCTTAGAAAAATGTAGGTTAAATGAAGAACACTTGCAAATGAAGAAGTTATATCAGGAAGCGAATGATGATGAAACTGAGTCGCTAAAGGTACAGATGCAACTCAGAGATAAAATAAAAAAATTAAGAACTGGAGATAATTAATGACAAAGAAAAGACAATCAAGTTCAATTGTTAACATTATGGAAGAAGAAAATTTAGATATTTTAGATATCGATTCAGAAAAAGATGTAGATGATGCTGGCGATGAATCTTATATAAACGTAGATATTAGCACAGACAATATTGAAGACATTGTTTCTGCGGGCAAAATTGAATCTAAATCACCTTATGAAGATGTATATTTGATGGATTCAGTAGAGGAAAAACCTGATGATTTAGAAGTACCGAAAGGTGTTGCAATAGATGATCCAGTACGTTTATATTTAAGAGAAATTGGACGTATTAAATTATTATCGGCAAATGAAGAAATCGAATTGGCTCGAAAAATTATCCAAGGTGGTACTCCCGGTGCTATCGCAAAAAGAAAATTAGTTCAAGCAAACTTAAGATTAGTTGTAAGTATCGCTAAAAAATATGTAGGTCGTGGAATGTTATTCTTGGACCTTATCCAAGAAGGTAATTTAGGTTTGATTCGTGCAGCTGAAAAGTTTGACCACGAAAGAGGTTTCAAATTCTCAACTTATGCAACTTGGTGGATTAGACAAGCTATCACTCGTGCAATTGCAGACCAAGCTAGAACAATTCGTATTCCAGTTCATATGGTTGAAACAATTAATAAATTGAAAAAAGTTACAAGAAGACTTGCTCAAGAGTATTCTCGTAAACCAACAGAAGAAGAATTAGCAATGGAAATGAACGTTTCTATTTCAAAACTTAGAGAAATCATTAAAATTGCTCAAGAACCGTTATCATTGGAAACTCCAATTGGTAAAGAAGAAGATTCTCGTTTGGGTGACTTTATTGAGGATAAAGAAGCTGATGCTCCAATCAAAACTGTTGCTTCAGACTTGTTAAGAGAAGACTTGGCAGAAGTTTTATGCACCTTGTCACCAAGAGAAAGAGATGTTCTTAGATTACGTTTCGGTATGGACGACGGTCGTCAAAGAACGTTGGAAGAAGTAGGTCAATTATTTGGCGTAACTCGTGAACGTATCAGACAAATTGAAGCAAAGGCTCTTAGAAAACTAAGACATCCAAATAGAAGCAAACGCTTAAGAGAATATGTTGAAAGCTAGAAAAAGATATGGAAAAGGCATATTTTAAATATGCCTTTTTTCTTGACTATATGAGTAATAGAGAGTAAACTTTTAGTTATGAATAACAAGATATTGCAAAGAAATCAGATAATAATTCTTTTAGTTTTATTGATAATAATATCAGTTGCAAACTACATAAATTATTACAGTCCAAAACGTGTAAAGGTTATGGAAAATTTTTCTACACTTTCTGAGTCTGAAAAACAATATTATATGAAACATCACAAATATTTAAAAATTTCAGATGATGCAACTTTTGATGAAGAAGGTGAATTAATTGCAGAGGATTTGTCAAAAGATAACATAATTAAAGGCGATAATTACTTAAAATTTGCGGTAACTCCAGATGGAAAAATTACACGTTGGAATAAAAAAACGATAAAATATTCTGTTGTAGATGACACTCATTTTTATAAAAACTTTATTGATAAGGCTACAAATACCTACAATGATTTATTCAAAGATTACTTTAAGTTTGAATATACAAAAGATGTAAACAATTCAGACATTGCAATTGTTGTAAAACCTCAATTTGAATCAAATGAAAAGTCAAAGGAGTCATTCTTACTGGGTTTAACTACTTCAAGTATTGATGAAAAAACTAACAACATAACTAGCGCAAAAATAACATTGGTGTATAAAAGTCCGGATAATCCAAAAGCTTCAATTACTGGCGATGAAATGTACAAGGTTGTGTTACATGAACTAGGGCACGCAGTTGGTATTTCTGGACACAGTGATAACGAAGATGACATAATGTATCCTTCGCTTACAAAGCTTGCTTTGTTATCTCAAAGAGATAGGGTTACAATTAAAATGTTGTATTCAAATAATGAAAAAGTTTTGAAAAAACAACTAAAACATTCAAAACGAGCTAAATTATCTGAGGCTAAAAAATATGCTAAAAGTGCGGGTACATCAAATGAAACTCTTGCGTTGATAAACCTTGCTCAGACATATTTCGAAAACGGGCAAAAAGAAAAAGCATTAGAAACTTATAAAAAGGCAATACAAAAAGATGAGCGTAACCCTGAAATTTATAAATCTATGGGTGAGTGCTACTATTTTTCAAAGAAATACGACTCAGCATTAAAATTCTTTGAAAAATCATATTCATTAATAACTGACGGTGAAAAAAGAACAGAACTTGAAAATATGATAGGTGTAACTTATGCAAAAATTGATGATTATGAATCGGCATACAAATATTTTGTAAAATCATATATGAGTAATTCTGAAAATCTTGAAGTTCTGCAAAATTTAGTTGCATCTTGTATGAAAACAAATAGAAAACAAGAAGTTTTAAATTATATTGATTTATACGTAAAATCGGGTCATTCAATTGAAAAAGATACGTTCTTGCTAAAAGCAAGAGCTTGGGCTAAATCGTAAGTTTTCAGTTATACCGCATTTGCGGTAGTATAAAAAAAGACTTAAAGAGGCGGATTGCTTAAAGCAATCCGCCTCTTTAAAGTAAAATATTTCATTCAAATTATAGCACACTAGCAATAAAGCCAGTGATAATAACTTGAAGGAATTGAAGAGCGATTAACGCAATGATTGGAGAGAAGTCTATACCACTGAAAGGTGGAATAATTCTTCTAAACAAGTCTAAATAGATGTCTGTTGCTTCTCTAATAAACTTAATAGGTTGAGCGTCCCAATCGATTGTTGGAATCCAAGTCAAGAATATTCTAATGATAATTAGAATATAGTAGAAATAGAATAAGTTGTTAATCGCTTTTAATATCATGTTAATTTATCCTCACGCTATTTTATACTTGAGAGTCTTTAGAAGTATTAGCACATTCGCAGTGTTCTCTTTCTGCAGGAACAGACTCAATAACACGGAATAATAAGTTTTTAACTTTTTCGATATTTTCGTCGAATACTCTGCATACTTCGTGGTGAGAAACAGGAGGAACATCGCCAACAAGACCGCAGTCGTGGTCAGTGATTAAACAGATGTTTAATGGGCACATATCCATTTCTCTAACAAGGTAGTTTTCAGGGAATGCTGTCATACCGATTGTATCCCAACCTTGAGCTGTGAAAAATTTAGATTCAGCAGTAGTAGAGAATCTAGGTCCATTGATAACAACCATAGTACCAGTTTCGTGAACTTTGATACCTAATTGTTTAGCTGTATCAATAGCAATTTTTCTTAATTCAGGGCAATACATGTTTGCAGCTGATGGGTGGTGAACAACAGGACCTTCAAAGAAAGTTGATTTTCTGCCGTCAGTCCAATCAACGAATTGATCGCAGATTACGAAGTCACCAGGGTTGATATGTTTTTGTAAGCTACCAGAAGCGCAAGGAGAGATAACTCTTTCGCAACCAGCGTATTTCATAGCCCAAACGTTAGCTCTGTAATTGATTAAATGAGGTAGAATAGTGTGGTTTCTGCCATGTCTAGGCATGAAAGCAACTTTATGTTCACCGATTTGACCAATCATTAAGTTGTCACTAGGCATACCATAAGGTGTTTCAACTTTAACTTCTTCAACGTTGTCTAAGAATTTGTAAAAACCTGAACCACCGAATACACCAATAGTAGCTAATTTTTTTTGTTCCATTTTTATTTCCTTTCTTTTTATAAAATTTTTAATAATATATTTTATTCGTTTGTGCCTAAGTAGCCATTATTATGAAGGAATTCACTTTGCGTAGTCGAATTCCAACCAGAAGATGCTGCAGGAGTTATTCTGCCATCGCTTGAAATATAAAATATAAATCTATCCGGGTCCTTACAACTGGTAGGTAGAATCTCGCTAGTTGTAACGTTAATTGGGCAGTTAGGACCTTTGTCTTGACCATTTACGTCAAAGTGAACTACCATAAAA
>CAVFBQ010000206.1:1967-12198 GCA_963620455.1 uncultured Eubacteriales bacterium | reverse complement strand
TTCGCAAGAACCAGTGTCGAATTTAGCCATTTCTATAAAATTATCTTTTAATCGAGTTTCATTAATTAAACTTAAAACTTCTGTCATAAATCCTCCTTTTATGGGTATTTATATAAGTATCATACCTTGTATTATATTATAAAAAGAAAGGATTTTTATTAAAAAATACAATTGGCTTTATGTTGTTGCAATAGTTTCCCAATTTTATTACACAGAATTGGCGGTGCTTGGACATTCTGGATATTTGGTGGTGTTTCAATCCTATGTATAATCTTCGTTTACTTCTTCGTACCTGAAACAAAAGGTATTTCGCTTGAAAAAATCGAAGAAAACTGGGTAAACAACGTTACTCCAAGAAAGTTTTAGACTATAAAGATAAAATCATTAAAATAAATCTATGGATAAACTTCTAGACACTATTCAAGAAAATTTTAGCAAATTTCACTTTGTAATCAAATATACCTTTATCGGTGGTTTGGTTGTAATAGCATTGTCTATAATTGTCGGAATTGGTTGTAAAACCTGCAACACATTTATCAAAGAATTAAATACAAATCCGCAAAAATCTATTGAAAAAATTGATTTTTTATTGAAAATCGCACCAAAATCGGCATTTTTGTACTTTTTGAAAGGTCATGCATACTTAAATCTTGAAGAATTTGACAAATCTTTAGAGTTTTTCGAAAAATCTCTTGAATTAAAAGAAAATGCTGACACCTATTCAGAAATGGCGGTTGCGACATTTAAAAAAGAACAAAAAATCACACCAAAAGTTCTTGATTTGTTTGATAAAGCAACAAAATTAGACCCGCCAAATGCTAGAATTTATCAAGAAAGAGCCAGTGTTTATTTTATCGCAGGCGAATATGATAACTCCTTAGATGA
The DNA here is from genome assembly GCA_963620455.1 of uncultured Eubacteriales bacterium. GTDB lineage: Bacteria > Cyanobacteriota > Vampirovibrionia > Gastranaerophilales > Gastranaerophilaceae > UBA6984. Next base: position 11,313 of record CAVFBQ010000206.1, on the reverse strand, counting down.
CCTAGAAAAAACATATACAATAACTCAAGACGAATGTTTTATCTATCGTTCCGCAGATATTTACTTGCAAAAAGGCGACTATTGTAAGGCTTATGACTATTACGAGGCTTTTGATAAACAAACCGGCAATAATTCAGTTAACAAAGACTTTGCAAAATTTAGATGCCATAAATAAAAAAGGCGGGCGCTACGCGCCCGCCTTTAAACTATCTCAATCTCCAAAATTAGTATTGCAACATTGAAAGAACGTCAATACCTAATTTTTCTAATTTTTCACGTCCTCCTAGACCGTTTAATTCAATCCAGAAAGCTGCACCAGCAACATTAGCTTTTGCTTGAGCAATAAGTCTGCAAGCCGCGCTTGCTGTTCCACCAGTTGCCAATAAATCATCTACAATTAAAACATTTTTACCTTCTTCAATTGCATCTTTGTGCATTTCGATTGTATCAGTACCATATTCTAATTCATAAGTTTCTTTATAAGTTGGTGCTGGTAATTTGTGAGGTTTTCTGATTGGAATAAAACCAACATTCAATTTATATGCCAATGGCATACCAACGATAAATCCTCTTGATTCCATGCCTGCAACATAGTCAATTTTTTTATCTTTGTAATGTTCATACAAATAATCAACCATGTTTCTCATAGTTTCAGGTTCTTTTAGAGCTGTTGTGATATCTCTGAATAAGATACCTTCCTTTGGAAAATCTTGAACTGCTCTAATTTTTTCTTTAATACCAGCTAACATATATCTACCCCTTTCGAGAATTTATACTCCGACTGTTTCTTTTTCTTTGTTATCTTGACGGTGTTGTTCTTCCTCTAAAACAAGCCCGTGTGTTGTTTTACCCCAATCCATATCTTTTGGCTTCAAAAGGATTTTGAATGAGATATAAAACGCAACAGGGAACCATACAGCCAAGATATATGCTGAAGTTTCAATAGCTTGTTTCAAAGCTTCCCAACGACCTAAATTATTATACTTTCTTAAGCTATAACGAGTTGCCAAAGTAAAGCAAATACCAATTACAAGACCTACTAAAAGTGATGTAATAATACCGATATCATCAACGGAAACTTTACCAGTCAAGACCTTAAAACATCTGATTATAACTTCAAAAATAAACCAAGTTGGCATCAAAAATTCTGACAAATAAGCTGTCATATCCAATCTTGCACGCAAAGACATTTTTTTGGAAGTGATAACATCACCAAATAATTCTAAATAACGTCTTACTGTACCTTCATACCAACGTCTGCGTTGTCTGTAAAGTGGCATTAAATAAATAACAGCCTCTTCTCTAACTTCGGCTTCTGGGCAGAAACGAATATCCCAACCCTTGATATGAAGTCTTGTAGACATATCCAAATCATCTACAAGTGTATAATTGTTCCAACCGCCGATATCCTCAAGCGCTTTTCTCTTAATTAATTCGCCATTACCTCTTAATTCAACTGCACCTTTTACAGCATCACGACCAATTTGGAAATGAGAATCAAGTGTCATCTCGTTATCTTGACAACGAGTTAAGAAGTTTACATCTCTATTTGAAATAACTTTTCTTGCTTGAACAGCCCCAACATCTTCTGGTTCTAAGCTTGGAACCAATTTATTCAAAAAGTCTGGTTCAATTCTTGCATCTGCATCAAATACTAAAACTGCATCTCCATTTGCATATTTAAACGCATCATTTAAAACTGCAGATTTACCTGGAAATGCGTTTTTATCCCTAATCAAAGCTTTCACTTTGTCATGTTTTTGTTCTAAATTTCTAATTACTTCTGCTGTATTGTCCTCACTTCTGTCGTCGATAACAATAAGTTCATAATTTTGATAATCTAATTGTAAAATATTTTCTACGGTTTGAGAAATAACTGCACCTTCGTTATGAGCAGGGACCATAATTGTAACGTATGGTTTGTAATTTTCGTTGATAACTTGAGGATTTTTTCTTAATTGACGTTTTTTGTGTTTGTCAGCAAGAGTCATATATACTACGTATATAGACATACAGATAATTAGACCAACTAACCCCCAAATTGTATTAAAGTGGTATTGATAGATATATAAACAAACTATCAATCCAACAAATATAACAAAAAATATTAGTCTTTCTTTCATCTAATTCCTCTAACGAAAAATCGTATTACTGAATAATTATACCAAAAACAGTTTGCAAATACATATAAAAAGATGTTTTTTTACTTTTTGTATAGAAATATTAAGAATGTAAAATGGGTAAAACGCAATAATAGCTTAATTTCCTAGAATTAACCCCCCGAACTTGTTAAATTTTGTAATATTCTTGCCAATATTACAAGGTTTATAATATACTGATAGCTGTACATTGATTTAAGAAAGGAAATGAAAATGAACAAAGAAGAATTAGTACAAGAAATTTCAAAAAAAGCAAAAGTTACACAAAAAGACGCTAACGAAGTTTTAAGTGTTTTAGTAGATACAATCCAAAAAACAGTTGCTAAAGGTAAAAAAGTTACTTTAGTTGGTTTTGGTACATTCGAACCTCGCAAACGCGCTGCTAGAAACGGCAGAAACCCACAAACTGGTAAAGAAATCAAAATCCCTGCTAAAACAGTTCCAGCTTTCTCAGCAGGTAAAAAATTCAAAACTGTTGTTAATGGCAAATAGTCAATAACTAAAGTTTTAGAAACTTTTGACGGCGCGCAAGTCAAAGACTTGCGCGCCGTTTGTTTTTCATAGGCTATAAAATATAAAGATTAAGACAATGCTGCTTTTTGAAGTTTTGCATAAAATTTTATGTCATCCCAAAACTTAAAATAAGTGGAAACAAATAAAATGTAGTTATTCGGGATCTTACTAGACTAAATGCACGACAGGAAGATTTATCAGATGCAGAATAAATAAGCTAAGGCTTGTAATGCACATATTGAAGCTTCAGCATGACATTAATTTTAAGCATTAAGATTATAAAGCTTTTAGAACTTTGGTAAAAATCTCCCATCTCCTCAATTCTTTTTAACCTTCTTGCTCAGAAGAAAAATTTATACTAAACTATATTTATGGAAGAAAAACTACAAATTACATTTGCACATATTTATCCTAAATTACTTAACATCTACGGTGACAATGGCAATGTTATTACCCTAAAAAACAGATGTGAATGGAGAGGGATAAAATTTGTTGCCGAAGAAATCAATATTGGTGATGCATTTAGACCTCACGATTTATATTTTATCGGCGGAGGGCAAGACAGACAACAAGTTGACGTTGCAAATGAAGTTCAAAAATACAAAGACTTTTTAATACAAGAACGAGATAATAATGCCGTATTCTTAGCTATTTGTGGTGGATATCAACTTTTTGGTCATTATTATAAAGCTCAAGACGGTTCTGAATTAAAAGGTATTAGTTTGCTTAATGCATATACCCTTGCAGGAAATAAACGTTTTATCGGCAACGTAACAACTCAAATTGATTATTTAAAACCTAACTCTTTGGTTGGGTTTGAAAATCACAGTGGTTTAACTTATTTACAAGGCGATACAAAACCTATTTCCAAGGTTGTTGTTGGTCATGGAAACAATGGTGAAGACGGAACAGAAGGCGCTAGATACAAAAATGTATTTGGCACATATTTACATGGTTCGTTCTTGCCTAAAAATCCTCATTTTGCAGATTATTTAATAGAATTAGCTCTTAAAAAACGTTATGGAGAAGAAATCAAGTTACCTACATTAGACGATAACATTGAACTTGCAACCCATAACAATTTAGTTAATAAACCTTATTAAAATAGCCAAAATTGTTGAAACTATGTTAAAATCTTTCTATGAATAAAAAGAAGATTTTTACAATATTAGTTACAATCGCATTTTTGGTGTTCTTAGTTTATATCTTCAAAGATATGAGCGCAGAAGAATTTATTAATGCCTTCAAAATGTTTAGTTTCAAATATCTTTTTTGGATTGTCGCATTGTATTATTTGACAATGTATTTTCGTGGGATACGTTGGAAAGCGCTATTAATGGATAATCCAAAATATTCCAATTGGCATTTGGGGGCTGTATTTATTGTTGGCAGTATGCTTAACAGTTTTTTACCTGCAAGAGCTGGTGATATTTATAGAGCCTATTATTTGGGTGAAAATAAACAAGAGAATAAGATGAAAATTTTTGGTTCTGTTATTTTAGAAAGAACTCTAGATGGAATTAGTGTATTTTTCATATTATTATTTGGCGTATTATTTTATTGCAAAAATAACCCTGTAATCCTTAGTGCAACGTACTTTTTCGGCGCTGTGTTCATAGGTAGTATGATTGCATTTTATTTAATTTTTAAATTCAACAAAATTGATTTGGTTTGTCAAAAAACGGAAAATATTTTAGAAAAAATACATTTGAACAAGCTTTCAGATGTTGTTAAAAGTTTAAATAAACACGCTAACTCGTTTATGGAAGGCTTTGAAGTTTTAGACAACTGGAAATTAACTTTAAAATCAGCCCTAATGAGTGCTATTATTTGGGGAATTGAATGTTATGTTGCTTTCTTAATTTTAGAAAGTTTCAATCTTTCTTTGCCATTTTCAGCAAGTTTGTTTGTAATTAGTTTAATCTCATTCTCAGCAATGTTGCCATCTACATCAATCTTTTTTGGACCATACCAAGCGGCATATTTAATTGCATTAGGAATTTATGGAGTAAACAAATCAACCATTTTAGCAATTTCATTAGTTCACCCTGTTTTATTAGTTATACTATTAACGGTAGTGGGCATATATTACTTATACAAGTTTAATTTCTCATTAGATAGAATTAAAGAAGTCCAACAAGAAAGGGAAGCTGAAAATGTTTAAAAAAGCCTTCACACTTGCAGAAATATTAATTGTAATGGCGATTATCGGTACTGTTGCAGTTGCTACAATTCCAAACTTGATGGATAGTTATCAAGAAGATAGAGATATTGCAAAATTACGAAAAGTTTATCACGACATTGAGGTTGCTTATGCAAAAGCTGTCGCCGAGTATGGTCCTTACGAAACTTGGGATGTTAATAATACAACTAAAGCCAATATTCTTATGAAATATTTAAACGCAAGAGCTTGTGGTAATGCTGTAATTAATAATTGCTATCCTTCTAATGTAAGTGGGAATACTACATCCTACTATAAATATGAACTTGAAGATGGAACAGGACTTTCTATGTATGATTCCTCATCATTATCCTCATCATTATTCTATATTTATGTTGCTCTTGGAGGAGCAAAAGGTAAAGCTATCTATGGTAAAGATATTTTTATGTTCCAATACAGTACACAAAGAGGTATTTATCCTTGTGGCTATGGCTCAGACCGAAATAGCAGTAATGGAGCATTAGTGCTTAGCTCAAATTATAATGCAACAAACTGGGCAATTACAAATGGAAATATGGACTATTTGAAGTGCAAAAACAAGTTAAATTGGACAAATCAAACTAGTTGCCCATAACCTTTAGCATACCTTTTACACAATTTTCTGCACTATGATTGTTATGAATTATTTTATAACAGTTATTTAATGCACTTTGCATTGCCAAATCATTGTTAAGGAAGTATTTTATTTTACTAACCAAGTCTTCGAAATCAACATAATAAGGCATATACCCTTTCATCAAACCAACCTCGGCTCTAAAGTCTGAAATCAAAAGTGTTTTGCAAGCAAGGGTTTGAATTGTTCGATAATTCAAAGAGGTTAAGCCTTGAGCATTTATATTATAGACAATTTTTGCTTTATTCAAAGCTGTTGCCATATCTTGTTCGTTATCTATAAAACCTTTATAAGCTTGCGTTAAAAGTTCTTTTTCTTCTGTTCTTGAAAGTGCATCTTGATAATGTTTTTCTATTGCATACCAAGCAAACTTAAGGTTTGGAAATTCTTTCATTAAATCTACAAAAAAGTTTAAGCGTTCATCTGTGTCTAAACGCCCAGCAAACATTATATCGTATTCTTTTTCTAATGCCAAATCTTTGTAAATTTCCATATTCACAAAGTGTGGCATATAGAATAAATTTTTAATCTTTGATTGTTCTGCTAAGGCTTTATCCCAGTAAAAAGTGTAATTACCGTTTTCATTTAAATATGGTAGATATTTTTTCCATTCATCTTGAACGCCTGAAGCTTTACTTTCGATTACATCAGAAAAATAATTAACCGTTTTTACATTTAACTTATTATCAACTTTTAATTTTAAACCTGAAAAATCGTACCCAACAAGATATTCATATGTTTTTTCTTTTATAAAATCTAAAAAATTTTTTTGTTTTAATTCATCATAAATTTCAACTTCAAAACCATTTTGTCTAAAACCATCAAAAACACTTGAAATTGTTAATCTACCGCCTATACTGTATGGTAAAATTCCTAAAACTTTCTTATTACTTTCGCTCATAAATTTATAAAAACACAAAAAACAAACAATGTCTATTTTGGTTATTTACAAACCTTTTTTAACTAACTATAATATTGTTATGGAAAACAAAACACAGGTAATTATAGTCGGAGGAGGTCCAGCAGGTATTTCTGCAGGCATTACTCTTGCACGTGCTGGCAAAGAAGTTGTTATTATTGAACGCGGTAATTATTCTGGTAGCAAAAATATGTTTGGTGGAGCAATTTACACTCAACCAACAAAAGAGATTTTTCCAAATTTTGAAACAGAAGCCCCATTAGAGAGAAATAATACCAAGCACAAATACATGTTGCTTACCCAAACAGAAGACACAACTATTTCTCACTCAGAAAAAAGCTCTGTTTCAAATAGTTATACTGTAATTAGGGGCAAATTCGACCGCTGGTGCGCAAAGGAAGCTCAAAAAGTAGGTGTTACACTTGTTACCGAAACTGTTGTAAAAGAATTAATAGTCAAAAAAAGCAAAGTAATTGGTATAAAGACTGAATTAGAAAAATATTACGCTGATATCGTAATTTTAGCAGACGGCGTAAATTCACTTCTTGCAAAGCAAATTGGACTTAGAGATACAATTGAACCTCAAGATGTTGCATTAGGCGTAAAGGAAGTTATAAAAATTGGTGAAGGCAAAATTAACGAACGATTTAATTTAAGCACTGGCGAAGGTTGCATTACTGAAATTATCGGATATCCAATGCTTTCAATGCTTGGTTTAGGCTATATCTATACAAACAAAGACAGTGTTTCTATTGGTTTGGGTATCGCTTTAGATGAACTTAAAAAACACAAATTAAAACCTTACGAACTTTTAGATAAATTGAAAGAACACCCTTCTATTGCTCCATTAATCAAGGACGGAGAATTGGTTGAATATTCAGCACACTTAATTCCAGAAGGTGGGTTCAACAAAGTTCCAAAACTTTATGACAACGGGGTTTTAATTGTTGGCGATGCCGCTATGTTAGTTAACAACTTGCATTGGGAGGGTACTAATCTTGCAATGATTAGCGGCAAAATTGCTGGAGAAACTGCTATTCACGCATTAGACACAAAAGATTTTTCAAAAGAAAGTTTAAAACTTTATAGTAAAAAATTAGAAAATTCTTTTATAATGAAAGATTTGAAATCATACGCAAACTTAATGCCTGTAATGCACAAACGTAGCGATTCGTTTATGAATTACTATTTAAAGAAAATCAACTCTTTCTTTAACATATTCACATCTGTTGATGGCATTCCAAAACGTGATAAATTCCAAGATTTTATCAAATCAATTTTCACTGACAGGAGTATTTCAGAACTTTTCAAAGATGCTTTTGCTGTTTTAAAAATACTATGGAGGGTTTTAAAATGAGCATAGATGATAAACTTTTTAAAGTAAAATATGTTTGCGATTCTGTTTCACATTTGACAAATGATGATAAAAAATGTAAAAATTGTAAAACAAAAGTTTGTATATTCATCTGTCCTGCCAAAGTTTGGGAATGGGACGAAAAGAATGAAAAAATGATTATTAACTATGAAAACTGCCTTGAATGTGGAGCTTGCAGAATTGCTTGCGAAAAACAGTGTATTGATTGGAATTATCCAAAAGGTAATAAAGGCGTGACATTTAAACAAGGTTAGTATATAATAGAATATAATAAATAAGGAGGCACTCATGGAAGACAATATGAAAGAAGAATATTCTAATCAACACCGCCGTTGGTATGATAAAGACCCTGTTTTATCACAAGCAATGAGCACATTAGAACATTCTGATGACGATACTCAAATTAGAATCGCATTAAACTTGATTAAAATTATCATTGAACACAACATTGAAAATGACAAATATGAATCAGTTGAAGATATTATGTCTGCTGTTCAATCAGGTCAAAGTGATTCAAGAAACGGTCGTTGGTACGATATCGATGGTACATTGAAAACGGCAATGACAATGTTACAAAATTGTCCAGAAGCTACTCAAAGCGTTATCGCTAAAGAAATGGCTAAAATGGTTATCGATAAAATTAAAGAAGACGATGCAGGACTTGAATAGCACAAACGAGCTGAGGGCGTAGCCTCTCGCACGGCGATTATAAATCGGCGAAAAAAGGCGAAGTTCCTGTTAAACGCGAGCAATATTTAAGTATATTTTAAGCAAAAAAGGCGCGCAGTGTAGCCACTGCGCGCCTTTTCACATCTATTTCATTTTACTTCTCAATAAAATATAATATTTTCTTGCTCCATAATAAACCACTATTGAAACAAAATCGTTATCCAAATCCTCTACTTCTAAAAATGTTCTCGGAGCTTGTCTTCGTTTGCCCGAATTGAAGTGACCTACAGCGTTTACAAAACCAATGTGTATTTTTTGTGATGGAGTAAGCTTTTCTTTTGGCAAGTTTTGTTGATAGAAAATTTCTGAAACAAGCTCATCTTTGTAACACGGAATTGTATATTTAACATTTCCATTTTCTTTAAACAAAATATACCATTTGTCTTCATGTTTTCTTGGTGTTAAAAGATAGTACCCAGGTTCAATTGTTTGATTTTTAAAATAAACCTCTGAATTTAGCCTAAATAATGGATATGGTGACCACGCATAATGTTGCATATCATAATATTGATCTGGATCAATACTATGAATATACGCAAAATCAGGCGGTTGCAAATTCTCATATATTTTTTGATAATCAATGTCTGCAAAAGCCATTTGCGCTACAAAAAACGTTAATAAAATTGTGCTAAAAATTTTCTTCATGCTACTATTTTAATGATTTTTTTCCCCTCGGCAATCATTCAAATATTTTATTTTATAGCAAGATTTTAAGAAATTAAAAACATAAGACATAAGTCCTCTATAATTAAAAAACCTTTTCATAATAAATCTACTTAACCACTTATAATCTTAGCCTTTATCGGCTTCTTATAGA
>CAVFBQ010000206.1:0-1957 GCA_963620455.1 uncultured Eubacteriales bacterium | reverse complement strand
TTCTTATAGACGAGCAAAATTTTTCTTCACAAAACATTATGTTTTTGCTAATATTTTATTGTATTTAAAAGAAAAGGAATTATGTTTATGCAATTAAGAATGAAAACAAACAATTGTGGCGAACTTAACCTATCAAACATTGACCAAGAAGTAACTCTTTCTGGTTGGGTTGATTGCGTTCGTGACTTAGGCGGTATGATTTTTATTGAATTAAGAGATAGAACAGGTTTTTTCCAATTGGTTTCTGACCCTCAAAAAAATCCTGAAATTCATAAAGTTTTTGAAAAAATCAGAAACGAATACGTTATTACAATAAAAGGTAAAGTTACAAGAAGACCTGAAGAAACTTACAACGAAAAATTACCAACAGGTCAAGTTGAAGTTTACCCAGAATACGTTGAAATCTTATCAGAAGCAAAACCTGTACCTTTCGTTTTAGACGATGACAGCGTTTCAGAAGATGTTAGATTGAAATATCGTTATTTAGACATTCGTAGACCTCAAATGTTTAATAACTTGAAATTACGTCACAAAGTTGTTCAAGCTGTAAGAAATTATTTTGATAACAATGACTTCTTAGAAGTTGAAACACCTGTTCTTATTAATACAACTCCAGAAGGTGCTAGAGATTACCTTGTTCCATCACGTGTTCAACCAGGTAAATTCTATGCTCTTCCTCAATCACCACAAATCTTCAAACAATTATTAATGGTTGGTGGTGTTGAAAGATATTACCAAGTTGCAAAATGTTTCCGTGACGAAGACTTACGTGCAGACAGACAACCTGAATTTACACAAATCGACTTGGAAATGTCTTTCGTTGAACAAAAAGACATTATTGAACTTGTTGAAGGTCTTTTAGTTGAAGGTTTTAAAGCTGCAGGCGTTGAAGTTAAACCTCCATTCAAACAAATGACTTGGCAAGAAGCAATGGACAGATTTGGTTCTGATAAACCAGATACCCGTTTCGGTTTGGAATTGTTTGATATCGGCGATATCATTTTACAATCAGAATTTGACATCGTTAAGAAAACTCTTGAAGCAGGCGGTATCGTTCGTGGTATTAGAATTCCAGGTGGTGCTAAATATTCAAGAAAAGACATCGATGATATTACAAAATTAGCTGTATCATTCGGTGCAAAAGCATTAGCTAACATCATTTACAACGAAGACGGCACAGCAAAATCTCCTGTATTGAAATTCGTTTCAGAAGAACAAGCTAAACGTATTCAAGAAAGAGCAGGCGCAGAAGCTGGAGATATCATCTTCTTCGTTGCAGATAAACCAAAATTAGTTTATGACATTATGGGTAGATTAAGATTACATTTTGGTAAAAAATTAGACTTAATCGATGAATCTAAACACGCTCTTCTTTGGATTGTTGACTTTCCAATGTTTGAATGGTCAGACGAAGAAGAAAGATTTATGGCAATGCACCACCCATTCACATCACCTTGTTTAGACGATTTAGACAAACTTGATAGCGGTGATTTAGGACACGTTAAATCAGTTGCTTATGATATCGTTTATAACGGTACAGAATTAGGTGGTGGCTCTGTTAGAATCCACTCACCAGAAGTTCAAAAGAAAATCTTTAAAGCTTTAAAATTAACTGATGAGGATGTTCAAAGAAAATTTGGATTCATGGTTAACGCATTACAATACGGTACACCACCTCACGCAGGTTTGGCTATCGGTTTAGATAGATGGATTGCTATACTTTGCAGATGTGAATCTATCCGTGACGTAATGGCGTTCCCTAAAAACTCAGCAGCAAAAGACTTGATGTGTAACGCACCAACAGAAGCTGATTACAAACAACTTAGAGAATTGTATATTAAATCAACATACAATCCTGCACAACATAAATAGCGCGAGCGAGCTGAGAGGGCGTAGCCTCTAGCACGGCGACGATGAGTCGGCGGAGAAAGGCGAAGTTCCCGTTGAACGCGAGATA
>CAVFBQ010000205.1:0-11383 GCA_963620455.1 uncultured Eubacteriales bacterium | reverse complement strand
AGTTCGTCCTCGTTTTGGTTTACTTAGAGGTCGTGAATTCATTATGAAAGACGGTTACAGTTTTGACGTTGACCAAGAAGGTTTGGAAAAAGAATACCAAAATATGGCTGATGCTTACACAAGAATTTTCAAACGCTGTGGACTTGAAACAAAAATGGTTCAATCAGATTCAGGCGCAATCGGCGGTAGCGTAAGCCACGAATTTATGGTAATCACTACAACAGATGCAGGCGAAAATGACGTATTCTATTGTGACGGTTGCGATTATTCAGCAAACTCAAACCACGCAGTATCAAAACTTCCACCAGCAGATGTTGACGGAAGCAAATTCGGTTTCAACGAAACAAAAGTTGTTGATACTCCTCAAACTCACTCAATTGAAGAACTTTGCAATTTCTTGAACATTCCAGCAACAATTATTCTAAAATGCTTAGTTTACATTGTTGATAAAAAACCTGTTCTAGCTTTAATCAGAGCTGACAAAGAAGTTGAAGAAACAAAATTGATGAACGCTGTTGGCGGTATGGATATCAGAATCGCTTCAGCGCCAGAAATTGAAGAATTAATGGTAGAAAAAGGCTTCAACGCAGCAAAAGGATTTATCGGTCCTAAAGGTATGGACGGAATTACTATCATTGCTGATGAAACTGTTAAAAATATGAAAAACTTTGTTGTTGGTATCAACCAAGAAGACAAGCACATGGTTGGTGCAAACTTAGATGTTGATATTCCTCACATCGAAAAATTTGAAGATATCAGACTTGCTCAAGCTGGCGAAATTTGCCCACAATGCGGTCAACCATTAAAAGTTACAAGAGGTATTGAGGTTGGTAACATCTTCCAACTTGGTACAAAATACTCAAAACCAATGAACGCAATGTTCTTAGACAAAAATGGTAAGGCTCAACCTTATGTAATGGGTTGTTACGGTATTGGTGTTACAAGAACTGCAGCTGCAGCTGTTGAAAGATGGCATGATGAATACGGTATCTTATGGCCAATCCAAATTGCACCATACCACGTTTGCGTTGTACCTTTGAACGACAAGGACGAACAACAAATGAATCTTGCAAAAGATATTTATGCAAAACTTATAAACGCTGGCATTGAAGCTGTTTTAGACGACCGTCCAGAAAGAGCTGGAGTTAAGTTTAAAGATGCTGATTTAATCGGCTTCCCATTCAGAATTACAGTTGGTAAAACAATCTCTGAAGGTCAAGTTGAATTGAAAACACGTCAAATAGATTCAACAGAATCAATGACTCCAGAACTAGCAGTTGAAAAAGTTATTACAAAAGTAAAGGAAGTTTTATAATGAACGATTGTATTTTTTGCAAAATAATCAACAAAGAAATTCCGTCTAACTTTGTTTACGAAGATGATGCCGTTATTGCGATTAATGACCTTAATCCCCAAGCAGACACTCATGTTTTAGTAATCCCTAAAACTCACGTTGCATCTTTGGCAGAACTTGAAGACGAAGAATTAATGGTTAAACTTTTAAAAAGCGTTAAAGCAACCGCAAAAAAACTTGGTTTAACTGATTATAGAACTATTATAAACACTGGTAAAGGCGCAGGTCAAACTGTTTTCCACCTACATGTTCACATTTTAGCTGGCAAATTGACAGAAAAATTAGGCTAAAATATTATTAAAACATTACTCCCAAATAAGAGGTAGAAATTTATGGCAGACGAACAAAAATATTATAGAGAAACAACACCATCAGGCTTTGGTATCGCAATCAAAATCAAAGATGTGTTGTTTTCAACTGAATCAAAATACCAAAAAATTGAAGTTTTAGACTCAGAATCTTCTCTTGGAAAAATTTTAACCCTAAATGGTTTAATGTTCGTTACAGAAGGCGATGCTTTTCACTACAACGAAATGATTTCTCACGTTCCAATGATTAGCCACCCTTGCCCTAAAAATGTTTTAATCATCGGTGGCGGTACAGGCGCATCTACTCTTGAAGTTTTGAAACATAACACCGTTGAAAATGTCGTAGTTGTTGATATTGACGAAGAAGTTGTTAACACTTGCAAAAAGTATTTGCCAAAAATTGCAAGCGGATTTGATAACCCAAAAGTTCAGGTCGAAATTGCTAACGCTTTTGAATATATAAAAGATACTGATATGAAATTCGACGTAATTCTTATCACATCTCCTGACCCTCTAGGGCCTGGAGTTGGCGAATATACAAGCGAAGTTTATGATAACTTAAAAAGAGTTCTAAACGACAATGGAATTATCGTTATGCAATCAGAAAGTCCTGTTGCTAACGTTGAGAAAAGTAAAAAATTGTACGAAAGTTTATTAAAAGTTTTTAAAATCGTAAAAACTTATACATCACCCGTTCCAACATACCCTGGAAGTTGCTGGGCTTGGGCATATTGTTCTCAAACAGTTGAACCCTTAAAAAATATCGATGAAAAACGATATGAAGAAGTCGTTAGTCAATGCAAATTATTCAATAAAAAATATGCACAACAACATTTTGAACAAGAAACAATTTTAGACGAATTGTTATAAGGAGCTTTATGCAAGACAATGAACAACTGTATTATCAAGAATTTACGCCATCTGGCTATGGTATTTCTATAAAAGTTAAAAAAGTTTTGTTTTCTGAAGAATCTGAGTTTCAAAAAATTGAAGTTTTAGACTCTGACTCAAAGTTAGGCAAAATCTTAACTTTGGACGATTTAATGGTCGCAACCGAAGGTGATGAATACTTTTATCACGAAATGATTGTGCATATTCCAATGCTTAACCACCCTTGTCCTAAAGATGTTTTAATCATTGGCGGAGGTGACGGTGGAACTGTTAGAGAAGTGTTTAAGCATAACACTGTTGAACATGTAACCCTTTGTGAAATTGATAAAGAAGTTGTTGCAACCTCTAAAAAGTTCTTTCCAACTTTGTCCTGCGAATTTGATAATCCAAAATTAGAAATAATTTACGAAAATGCAATTAAATTTATCAAAAACAAGAAAAACTGCTATGACGTGGTTTTATTAGACACTCCAGACCCATTAAGCTTGGGGGTTGGATTGTTTACAGAAGAATTTTATAAAAATGTTCGTGATTCTTTAAAAGACGGCGGTATTATGGTAACTCAATCAGAAAGCCCTGTTGCGTTTGAAGAAGAGATAAAAGAGATGTACACAATGCTTAAAAATTCGTTTCCAATTGTAAGCACTTATACATCAGTAATTCCTACATATCCAGGGGGCTATTGGGCTTGGGCATTCTGTTCAAAAGATGTTGAACCGCTTTCATTTATTGACGAAAAACGAGCTGAAGATATTACAAAAAAATGCAAGATTTATAACCTAAATTACCACAAGGCTTGCTATGCCTTACCTACCTTCTTAGATGAATTAAAGTAAGAAGGTTAGAGGTTTGATTTTAAAGGTCTACTTAGACTCCTTGTAAGCCAACACAACACTCTTAGTTACAAATGTAACTAAGTTCCAAATACATTTCTTTTATGCTGAAATGCACATTTTTTCTTCTTACTTTTTTATTCTGAACTATTTTTTAAAAATATTCAAGATAATTTCAAAAAAATAGTGTATATTACGTATATTTGGTGTAAAATTTTCTTATGAAATTCACAACTGAAGAACTAATTTTTGCAACTAGTGCAAAAGTATTAAAAAATAACACAAAAACTGAATTATTCTCTATTTCAACCGATACAAGAACCATTAAATCTGAAAATGTTTATATCGGTTTGAAGGGCGAATCTTTTGATGGCGAAAACTTTATCGACAAAGCCGTTGAAGCAGGTGCAAGAGCTTATTTTACAACAAAAGGAACCGTTTTAGACAATGCAGAATTGATTTTGCAAGTACCTGACCCTATGATTGCGTATTTGCAACTTGCAAACTTGTATTTAAACAAGGTCTCACCTAAGGTTATTGCGCTTACAGGAAGCTCTGGTAAAACAACAACAAAGGAAATGCTTACAAGCGTTTGCAAACAAGCGTTTAGAACTCATGCAACACCACTAAACCACAACAACGAAGTAGGCTTTTGTCAAACAATTCTTTCAATGCCAACAGACACACAAGTTTTAATCCTTGAAATGGGTATGAGAGGGTTAGGCGAAATTGAACTTCTTTCAAAATATTCACACCCTGACATTACGATTATTACTAACGTTGGAACTTCTCACATTGGTCGTTTAGGAAGTCGCGAAAACATTGCAAAAGCAAAATGCGAAATTTGCAAATATCAAAAAGAAGACGGCTGTTTTATCGCACACGACAGCGATTTAATCAGACAAACTATAGAATTTAAGGGTGAAAAGATTTATTTTTCAATAAAAGACGTTGAGTTTATCGAAAAACAAATTGGCAAAACAAAATTTGAGTACAAAGAAGAAGAATATCAACTAAACATTGAAGGTGATTACAACGTTGAAAACTCTCTTGCTGTAATTGAAGCAGGACTTCAACTTGAAATGAACCCTGATGATATAAGAGATGGTTTAAAGGCTTATGCGCCAATTGAAAAACGTTGGCAAATAGAAAAAGTTGGCGAGTATCAAGTTATCAATGATGCTTACAACGCAAATCCCGACTCTATGAAAGCCGCTTTGTCAACAGTTTTAGAACTTTATCCAAAAGCAACTCTTGTTTTAGGCAATATGGGCGAGCTTGGAACTGATGAAGAGTTTTATCATCAAGAAATTGGTAATTTTATTATCGGCAAATTGACTGAAAACAACGATATTCTGGTAATTACAGTTGGAAATTTAGCAAAGAAAATTGCGGAAAAAGTTGCTGAAAATGGTATTGAAACGGTTTCTTTTGAAAACAACTGCCAAGCAACTCGATATATTCTTGATAATGTTGAAAAAAATTCGACAATATTTTTAAAAGCCTCTCGTTCTATGAAATTTGAGGAAATTCTAAACGAACTTAAAGGAGAAATTTCATGATAATGTTATCAATCGCATTTATTTTAGGCTTAATTTTGTGCCTATTATTCGGCGTTCCATATATTGATTTTCTACAAAAAAGAACAATTGGACAATATGTCCTAGACCTTGCTCCAGAAGCTCACAAGAAGAAACAAGGCACTCCAACAACAGGTGGTATCTTCATTGTAGGTGCTATCGTTTTGGCATCTGTAATTGTTTTAGCACTTGACCAAAGATTGAACTCTTTTGGATTTATCATCTTAATCACTCTATTTTTCTACACTTTAGCTGGATTTCAAGATGATTATTTAAAAATTAAGGGCAAAGAAAATCAAGGCTTAACTCCTCGTGGAAAATTAATCAGACAAATCGTAATCGCATTTTTGCCTGCAATCTTCATTCCACTTTGCGGAGAACAATTTACAAGAATTTCCTTTGGATATCACTACATTGATTTAATGTGGTTGTACCCATTTTTTGCAGTATTTATCATCATCGGCGCATCAAACGCTTTCAATTTGACTGACGGACTTGACGGACTTGCATCATGTTGTGGTGTTCCATCTTTCCTAGCTTGTGCCTTTGTTGCTGGGATTAATGGCTATATGGAGGTTGCAATTATTGCGGCTGCAACTGCTGGTGCTTTAGTGGGGTTCTTAAAATACAACAAGCCTAAAGCTCAAGTATTTATGGGTGATACAGGTTCATTGGCCCTAGGCGGTTTGCTTGGTACACTTGCAGTAATGGGCAAATTTGAACTTTTGCTTGTAATCATTGCATTAATGTTCATCATCGAAACTTTATCTGTAATCATTCAAGTTACAAGCTTTAAATTAACAGGAAAAAGAGTGTTTAAAATGGCTCCAATTCACCACCATTTTGAACTTTTGGGTTGGAGTGAAAAAAGAATTGTTGTAACTTTTGCAATTTGTTCAGCAATCTTCTCTTTAATCGCTGTAATCCTTGCATATCTATATTTTAGAGGACTTATTTAGTAATGAAAAAGAACTGGTTTGAAAAAAAAGTATTAATTTTAGGATTGTCTAAAAGTGGCATAGCTGCTGCAAAATACCTAAGCGAAAAGTGTGCAGATGTTTATATAACAGAAGCTAGAGAAGAAAAAGAGTCTGACAAAACACTATTAAACGAACTTAAAGCACTAGACATAAAAGTTGAAATGGGCGGACATAGCGACGAATTTATTAAAGACAGCTATCTTGCAATTGCAAGCCCTGGAATACCTCCTCGTAGCGAGCTTTTTAAACGTGTTAAAGAGGCTAATGTACCTATTATTTCTGAAATTGAACTTGCTTTCAAAGAAAGTTTAAAACCTTTCATTGCAATTACAGGCACAAACGGAAAAACGACAACCACCGCGCTTACAGCTCATATTCTACAAAAAGAATTTAAAGCTGAACCTTGCGGAAACTATGGCATACCACCATGTTCATTACTAGACAAAGATGTAGACTATTTTGTTTGCGAAGTTAGCTCCTTCCAATTGGAAACAAGCAACTCGTTTCAACCTCAAATCTCTTGCTGGTTGAATTTTACGCCTGACCACATTGATTGGCATGAAGGTTTAGAAAACTATTTCAACGCAAAAGCAAAAATCTTTAAATTTCCTCAAAACCCTGCATTTGCAGTGTTTAACGGCGCAGATGAAAGATTGTTAGAATTTTCTAAAACCTGCCCTTCTACAACATTTATCTTCGACAAAAAAATGGAAGACAACTGTTGTTACATAGAAAACGATGCAATTTATTATTGCAGAAATAAAAAAACAGAAAAAATTATTACGTTAAAAGATTGTCCGCTAATTGGTCATCACAACTACCAAAACGTAATGTGTTCAATCCTTGTAGCTAAAATTGAAGGTATTGAAAACGATGAAATCAGAGATGCAATTATGTCGTTTAAAGTCCCAGAACACAGATTAGAATACGTTACAAAAATTGGTAAAACCGAATTTTACAACGACTCAAAAGCTACAAATCCTGAATCTGCAATCGTTGCAATCAATTCATTCAACGACAAGGATGTAGTTTTAATCGCTGGAGGTCGTGACAAAAATACAGATTTAAAAGAGTTCTGCGATTTAATTAACAAACACATCACAACAGTTATTTTAATTGGTGAAGCAGGCAAACGTTTTGAAGAAAATTTAAAACAAAACGGATTTGAAAATATTATTTTTGAAGAAACTATGCAAAACGCAATCGACAAAGGATTAAGCTTAAACCCTGATGTAGTATTGCTTTCACCAGCTTGCGCAAGTTTCGATATGTTCACAGGCTACGAAGAACGAGGAAAAGTATTCAAAGAATATGTCTTATCAAAAGTATAATCCAAAACGTGAAATACCTTACACAGCAAAGCAAAGTGTAATTTTAACTCCGCCAGACAAAACGGTGTTAATTGTTGTTGCGTTTTTGGTTACTATTGGTATTATTGCAATCTTTTCAGCTAGTGCGCCTAAATGCATGGAAATGGGTCAAAATCCAGCAAGATTTGCATTATTTCAACTCTTTTTCCTAATTATTGGGCTTGTTGGTATGAAATTTTTTATGGATTACGACTATAAAAAACTCGTTCCTTGGACAATGTTAATAACTGGGGCTGTTGTTGTTTCTCTGTTATTAGTAGCTTTCACACCTTTAGGTATCACAGTAAACGAAGCAAAACGTTGGTTAAACATTGGTTTTACGCAATTACAACCGTCAGAATTTGCAAAATTTGCCGTCGTATTGCTTATGGGTAGTGCTTTTTGCAAGAATAGCAAGGTTTTAGACTCAAATAAAATGATTTATTTTGTTCCTGTCTTAATTATGGTTGCTTTAATCTACAAACAACCTAACTTAAGTATGGTTATCTTGCTTTTGTTAACAAGTTTAATTTGTTGGTTAAGCGCTGGAGGACCGATAAAATTTTTTGCAATTCTATTCGGTTCTGGACTGGCTTTTGGGGCTGCAACAATTACAACGGCTTTAAACAGTTCATTATTATCATTTATCATCAAACCTTACCAATTAGAACGAATTGTTACTTGGTTAAACCCTGAACAATACGCGCTTACATCAGGTTATCAAATTATTCAATCTCTTGTAGCGTTCGCATCCGGCGGGTTCTGGGGTGTTGGCTTTGGTAATTCTAAACAAAAATTATATTGGATTCCTGAATCACATACAGACTTCATTTTTGCGGTTATAGGTGAAGAATTAGGCTGGATTGGCTGTATTTTGGTAATAGGCTTGTTCTGGACATTAATACACAGAGGTTTAATTATCGCCTCTCGTTGTCCTGATATGTACGGCAAAATATTAGCAGTCGGAATTACTTTCTCAATTGGCTTCCAAGCCTTTTTGAACATCTCTGTTGCAACTTCATTTTTGCCAGCAACTGGTGTTCCATTACCTTTCATCAGTTACGGTGGTTCTTCATTAATGGTTTCATTATGGATGATTGGCGTACTTTTAAACATTTCTAAAAAACGAATTAAGAAAATAAGGACTCGTTCAAATGTCAGATACTTGTAAGAAAAAATATACTTATTTCATCACAGGTGGCGGAACAGGCGGACATATTTACCCTGCAATTGCTATCGCTGAGGCTCTTAGAAAAGATGAAACAACCAAAAATATTTATTACATTGGCAATCCAAACAATCTTGAATACGGAATTGTAAAAAAAGCTCATTTCAAATTTTTGCCAATAAAAGTTTCTGGTATGCCTAGAAAAATCGGCTGGGATTTCATAAAATGGGGCATTGAACTTGAACTTGCAAACTGGAAAGCTCTTTATTACTTATGGAGATTTAAACCAGATGCTATTTTAGGCACAGGCGGATACGTTTCTGCACCCGCATTAATGGCTTCAAACCTAACTAAAACACCTTATATGATTCACGATTGCGACGCTCAACCAGGAATGGTATCAAAATTCGTTGCACCTATGGCAAAACAAGTTTCTCTTGCGTTTGAAGATTCTGCTAGTTACATTCACTCAAATAACATTAGCATTAATGGAAATCCAATCAGAGAACAGTTTAAAACTCTTACAAAAGAACAAGCTCGTCAAAATATGAACCTTGAAAACAAAACTACAATTACAATTATGGGCGGTTCGCAAGGAGCTAAATCAATTGACGAGGCTACAATTCAAGGTTTAAAACAAATTTTTGAAAAATATGATGTTCAAGTAATCTTCCAAACAGGCGCAAAACATTATGAAAACACAATTAAAGCACTTGAAAAAGTTTACCCAGAATTTGAACATAACCATAATTTAGTTATAAAACCTTATTTTGATGATATGGTTACTGCCTTAAAAGCCACTGATATCGCTATCTCTAGGGCTGGTTCATTAAGTTTGTCAGAAATTTGCGCATGTGGAATTGCACCAATTTTAATTCCATACCCTTATGCAGCTGCAGACCACCAACGCAAAAACGCTAAATCACTTTTAAACAAAGATGCTTGTTTGTATTTGGAAGACAAAGAAACAACTGGCGAAACTTTATTAGAAAAATTAGACGAATTACTTTCTAACCCTGAAAGATTAGCTACAATTCAAGCAAACACGAGGGCTTTGGCAAAATTAGATGCAACTCAAACAATTGTTGAACAACTTAAGAAGGTAGCATCACATGAATAAAACTTACGAAGAAGCTTTAAAACTATTGACTTCTCAAGGAAAATTCTACATAAACCTTGGATTGGAAAGAATTTCAGCCATTTTAGAATTGTTAGGAAATCCTCAAAAGCAATTAAAATGTATTCACGTAGCAGGCACTAACGGCAAAGGCTCTGTTTGTGCTATTTTAAGCACTATTTTGACAGAAGCAGGCTTTAAAACAGGTCTTTTCACAAGTCCTCATATTTTTAAATATACTGAAAGAATCCAAATTGACGGAAATCAAATTCCAGAAGAGGTTTTTGCCAAAAAAGTTTTTAAAATTCAAGACTTGGCAGAAAAAAATGAAATTCATCTAACAGAATTTGAAATTTTAACTGCTGTTATGTTTGAATATTTTGTGGAAAACAAAGTTGACTACGCAGTTGTAGAAGTTGGGTTAGGTGGAAGATACGATTCTACAAATGTTATAGAAAATCCAATTTGCTCAATAATCACAACCCTTGACTTTGACCACACAGAACGTTTAGGTAACACTATCGAAAAAATTGCCACAGAAAAGGCAGGAATTATAAAACCAGATTGTCCTGTTGTTATAAATGCTACAAACAAAGGGTTTGAAACAATCCGAAGTATTGCAAGTGCTGATCAATTGTTAATTGCAAGAGAATATAACCTTGGAGAAATGAGTTTAAAAGGATTTCACCAACAAGAAAACCTTGCTTTGGCAATAAGCGCCTTACTTTTAATCGTTCCAAATATAAAAATTACAACAATTCAAAGCGCTTTAAAGCACATTAAACATTTTGGTAGATTTCAATATTTTGAAGACAAAAAAGTTTTAATAGACGGTAGTCACAACCCTAATGGAATCAACATTTTACGTCAAAATTTAGACATCTATTTTAAGGATTACAAAAAAAGATTTCTTTTTGGTTGTCTAAAAAACAAAGATTACAAAAAAATGGTTGAAATTCTTTTTAAACCTGAAGATGAAATTTATTTTAACCACTTTAACCACGCAAATTCTGCAACTTACAAGGAATTATCTTCAGTTTGTAAGTATCCCTCAAAAGAATATACAGGGAATCTGCCTGAATTTGACGGAATTACAGTCGTTTGCGGTTCACTATACATGATTGCTGACGTTGTCAAAAATTTTGGTATAAAAATATAGACATTACTTGCAAGAAGTGTTTGTTGTCCAATCAAGAACTTTTTTGTTAGGACAAGTCTTGCCGTCAGAGGTTTTTAGGTAATCCATGTTGCCCATTTGTACAACCCACGCTGTTGAGTAAAAGTTGTTACCATCCTTAAAGACAGGATTATTTCCAATACTACTACAATCACTTGTATCATCTGGAAATACACCTTGGTCTGTAACAACAAAAGTAAATCTGTCATAACCGAATAAGTTTTTCCCCTTATTTGAACCATCTATATCAACTTGTATAAACGCCTCTAAAGGTTGATTTGGGTAGGCACCACTCTCAGCTTGATAAGAAGTACTATACCCCTCATTATGATAATAAAATATTTCAGAACCGTCTGCTAATGTATAGTGGGTTCGTCCATTTACCTGTTCTGTTTTTTTGGATATTTTTAAAAATTCCGCTATACGCTCTATCGTTCTACTATCACAAGCATCAATGTCTGTACTACTTAAACTACTTATTAAATCTGTACACCATTCTTCCATAGGTCCATAAACCGCAGTTGCACGACCTACTGCATCATCAAGATTTTGTAGGAGTTTCTTTACTTTCGCAACTTTTTCTTTTTCACCAGTTGATGAGTTTAAGTTTGGCAAAGTCAAGGCTG
>CAVFBQ010000204.1:0-2765 GCA_963620455.1 uncultured Eubacteriales bacterium | reverse complement strand
AATATATACTAATGGGGGATATGGAAAATGCCACAAAGGGCAGTTCAAGAAAGTTATAGAAGAAGTTACGGTTATCCACAAACTTATTCTTATGTTGATGTTCCGGAACGAAAATTAAGACCAGTTCAAAATCCTATACATCATCAAACACCTGGCAAACGTATTCAAGATGCCAGAAAACCAAAGAAGAAAAAGAATTTGTTTGCATCTTTGATTTCTTTGTCATTTATGTTTTTAATTGGATACTACGTATTGCCATTCGCATTCCATAGGATTTCATTACCATTATTGACCGGTAGACAAAATTACTCAAACATTAAAACGAATTATTACAATTTAATGTTTCCAACAAGCAAATATTTGCACAATACAATCTTTGAAGGCAAACTCGCTTTAGCTGGTGTTGCAACTAAAAAGCCTTTAATGACTAATTTATACAAAACAGACCGACTTACAATTCTTGAAGACGGTTTGAAAGAATTGATGCAAAAATATCCTACAATCAAACCTGCTATTACTGTTTGGGATTTCAATACTGGAAAATATGTTGATATAAACGGTTCTGAAATTTATCCAGCAGCAAGTATTATTAAAGTTCCAGTTCTTATCAATTTATTCAAAACTATTGAAGCTAACGATTTATCAATTTATGACGAAATGACATTGACTGGTTACTATAAAGCTTCAGGCTCAGGAAATCTTCAATACGCTACAACTGGAAGAAATTACACAATCGACAAACTTGCAAAAACTATGATTGAAGACTCTGACAATTCAGCTACAAATATGTTAATGTCAAAACTTGGCTCTATGACTGCTGTAAACACAGCTATCAGAAGTTGGGGTATTCCAAACACACACGTACAAACTTGGTTGCCTGACTTAACAGGTACAAACTATACAACTACAAACGATATGGCTACAATGCTATTCAACTTGGACAATCCAAACTTCTTAAGTATCAATTCAAGAGAATATATCGTTGATTACATGAGCCACGTTAAAAACGACAGATTAATCCCACAAGGTCTAGGCAAAGGCGCTACATTCCTACATAAAACTGGTGACATTGGCACTATGTTAGGCGATGCAGGGATTGTTTACATGCCAAATGGCAAAAAATATATCGTTGTAATTATGGCAAAACGCCCTTACAACTCACCTTTAGGTAAACAATTCATTCAACAAGCTTCTAAACTAATTTACGAAGGTATGTTAAATACTTACTAATCCATATTTTTGTTTAAGTTTAATAATTTTATCATAAGACTCTTCAATACATTTTTGGAGGGTCTTATCGTTTTCAGCTTTTTGAGCAATATCTTCTATAATTTGAATCGTTTTATCATCAGAATAACGATATAAAAACAAATTTACTCCAGCTCTAATTGCTCTTTCACAAGGGTTGTTAAAATCCTCAAGCGCTCGCATAACCATATCATCAGAACAAATTACACCATCATAATCCTGTCTTAAATAGTCAATTGCGTTTTTACTTAAAGATGTTGGCAATACATCTTCGTTAAAACATGTACAATGCAAATGCGCAACCATAACCATATCAACACCTCGTTTTACAAGATGCTTGAAAGGTTTAATATGAGTTTTTTCCATTTCTTCTAACGACAAATTAATTGTTGGAAGAGTTAAATGACTGTCACAATCAGCATCACCGTGTCCTGGATAGTGTTTTATACAAGGTATAATTCCGTTTTGTTCGTAAATACCTAAAACAATTTCTGCACCCTTGATAACCTCATCAGGGTTATCAGAAAAAGCTCTTTCTCCGATTATCGGATTTTTAGGATTTGTATTTGTATCACAGCAAGGTGAAAAGTTTAAATTTATACCATAACTTTTCAACTCATCTGCAATCATTTGAGTCTGAACTTTCAAAAATGCCTCACCTTTTTCATAAGCAAATTTTTGACTTAAATATCTTTTCCTACCCCATATATTTTCAGTTCTTTCAACCCTTCCACCTTCTTGGTCGATAGAAAGAAAAGGTACGACTTCAGATTGGCATGCCAATTTTGCAGTCAATTTTTGAAAATCATCTGAAGAGATTATGTCATCTTTAAAGAAGATAACGCCACCAAGTCCTTTATTTAAAGCACTTTCAAGGTTATTTCCTTGACAACCCAGTATAAACATTTGATACAATTTTTGAATGATTTTCATAGAATATATCATACATTTAATTGAGGTCAAATTGCAAGTTTTTTTGTATGATATATACACAAACGTAGGGGACGGGTAATGAAAAAATTAATTGTATTAACATTAGTGGCATTTTTAGCAGTTTCTGCATTCGCTATGGACGCATACGCAGCAAAAAAAGCTAAAAAATTAACTCCGGAAGTTACTGATGAAATGTCACAAACAATCGATAATTTAACTAAAAAAGTTTACGCACACGCTTTGTTATCTCCAGAAGATAACCAAAAACTTATTGAAGTAAAAATCAAACTAGACAACCAAATGTTGGTGTTATCTGATCCAAGTTTAGCGCCACTATATTATAAGGCTGGCTATTTATATAAGATGAGAGATATGAATCAAGAAGCAGTTGATTGTTTCCAAACGATTCTTGAAAATTTCGCAGATACAGCACTTGCACCAAAAGCTAGAACAGCACTACGCTCAATGGGTATTCAAATTGCAGACCCAGTAAAAGTATCTGAAGATGATGAAGAGGAATAAGTAAAAGAGATTAGTAATTAGGGATAAAGCTATTAGAAGAATTTAGAGGCGCGGTTGATGAT
>CAVFBQ010000203.1:0-2505 GCA_963620455.1 uncultured Eubacteriales bacterium | reverse complement strand
CCTGATAAGGTTATAAACCGTTTAACTTTATATCATTATATTTTAGATGAATACAAAGATGAAGCTTCTGAATTTATCTCTAGCACTAAAATTGCTGAACTTTTAAATATAGATAATTCTCAAGTCAGAAAAGATATGAAATATTTAAACAATACAGGCAAATGCCGTGTTGGTTACAATGTAAAAGAACTGAAACTTGCAATTGAACAAACTCTAGGGTTTCAAAAACCAAAAGATGCGTTTATTATTGGGGCAGGTAATTTAGGTTCTGCACTTGTAAAATATGACAGCTTTTCGAACTATGGTTTGAACATTCTTGCCATGTTTGATAATGACCCTTTAAAAGTTGGTATAACTATAAACAACAAAGAGGTTTATCACATTAGTAAATTAGAAACTTTGGCTAACAGTTTGAATGTAGATATTGCGATTTTAACTGTTCCTCGACAATTTGCCCAAGATGCAGCTCTTTATTTAGCAAAAAGTGGCATTAAATATATTTGGAACTTTGTTCCTTGTATTTTAGATGTTCCGAGCGATGTCAAAGTTTGGAATGAAAACTTAATAGGTAATTTCTTACAATTTACACATAATAACATTGATAATGAATAATTTATTTGACAAGTTATAAAGTTTATGCCACATACGGCTTGAAATACTTTTATGCTTGGAGCAAAATATAATATGTGGCTATCAATTCAAGAAAATTTATAAAAAATATAAAAGGATAGATAAAAAATGAATAATAACAGTCAAGCAATTTACTTAAAAAAAGAAATTTTAGTTAACATAATTAAGGCTTTTGATTCTGAAGATTTTGCAGAAAATACAAGATTAATTCCTTATGATATGCGTCCAAAAGGTGCTGAAGTTCCTTATCGTTGCTGTATTTACAAAGAAAGAGCAATTCTTAAAGATAGAGCAATTGCAGGTTTGGGTTTCCAAATTGAAGACGATGATGAAAGAAAGTCATTGGCTTCATACGCAAAAGATGCTTTAGAAAGAACTGAAATTAATGATAAGAACTTGACTGTATTACAAAAAGCTTGTAAAGGTTGTGTAACTAGCCAAATTCACGTTACAGATTTGTGTCAAGGTTGTGTAGCAAGACCTTGTCAATCAACTTGTAAATTTGGTGCTATCTCTGTTGTAGACGGTAAATCTCACATTGATACTGAAAAATGTAAAAAATGTAAGATGTGTATGAATGCATGCCCTTATGGTGCAATTGTTCAAACAACAGTTCCATGCGAAGCTGCTTGCCCTGTTGGTGCAATATCTAAAGATGAAACAGGTTATGCAAGTATAGATTTTGATAAATGTATTAGTTGTGGCAGATGTATTGCTGCATGCCCATTCGGAGCAGTACACGAAAAGAGCCAAATTATTGATATCTTAAAACAAATTAAAGACGGCAAAAAAGTTATTGCCATGGTTGCTCCTTCTATTGCTGGACAATTCAAAGGTAGTATTTATCAAATTAAAACAGCAATGCTAAAAGCTGGATTTACTGATGTTTATGAAGTGGCTCAAGGTGCAGATATTACAGCTAATAACGAAGCAAAGGAATTTGTTGAAAGAATGGAACGTGGAGATAAGTTCATGACAACTTCTTGTTGTGCTGGTTATAACCAATTTGTTAAGAAACATTTGCCAGAAATTAAGCCTTATGTTTCTGATACAAAAACTCCTTTGTATTACACCGTAGAAATTGTTAAGAAGGAAATTCCTGATGCTATTACTGTATTCTTAAGCCCTTGTGTTGCAAAAAGAGCAGAAGGTTATGAAAACCAAAACGTAAATTACGTAATGAGTTTTGAAGAACTAGGTTCATTATTTACAGCAAGAAACATTAAAGTTGAAGATTGTGAAGAAACAAAATATGTTAAGGAAAGCTCAAAACAAGCTAGAAATTTTGCTCTTTCTGGTGGTGTAGCTGAATCTGTTAAAAAATCATTGAGAGATGAGGACTTAATTAAACCACACGTAATTAATGGCTTGAATAAAGATACGATCAAAGAATTAAAGAAATTTGCAAAAGATGGCGAATGTTGTGAAGGTTGCAACATGGTTGAAGTTATGTGCTGTGAAGGTGGTTGTATTGCAGGTAATGCAACTATGAATCCTGTAAGAACAGCAAAGAAAATGATTGACGCTTTAGCATCTCAATCAGAAGATATCGAAAAAATATAAAAGAGTTTATAAAGATATTTACATACTAATGGTCTTTATAATAAGGCGCACGCTCAGATGAGCGTGCGCCACTCTTTGTGTGCTTGAGGTCTCCCATACGTGTGATACCCATGTTTTTGAGTTTTAGAAGAAAGGATAGGCCATAGCCGCTTTTCTATTCAATAGTTTACAAAACACCTCCTTCTCGATACACAGCAATTTATCGTTTTCCACTTTTTAGACAGACCAAATGACCTACGTTTATTTATTTTATCGTCGTTTATAGTAAATGGGGCACTTCTGCTCACTATTTTGATGAAACATGTACAATAT
>CAVFBQ010000202.1:0-8222 GCA_963620455.1 uncultured Eubacteriales bacterium | reverse complement strand
GTTCAGGTTCGATGTGGAGACAGATATAATTACAAGAACTTACTAATATATTTTATTATATTAAATTCATTTATGGTTACTTATTCTTCAATGATAAGATGCCACTCGTTTACATTTATGTTCTTTGCTTTTGAACTGTTTATACTTGAATTGGTACGTAAAAAAGAAAACTATAAATTATTATATATATTCCCTCCATTATTTTTAATTTGGGGAAACATGCATGGTGGCGTATGTTCAGGCTTGGGCTTGTTGGCTTTGTATGCTATTGGCGAAGCTTTGAATAAAAAACAATTTAAACATTATATTTTTACAATGTTGATTTGTTTTGCAATGCTATTTATAAATCCTTATGGATATAAATATGTAGTCTTTTTAATTAAAGCCGCAACAATGCCTCGTCCAGATATTGTTGAATGGTGGTGGATTTTCCATAAATTAAATTACAAAATATTTATGGTATTTAAATTATCGGCCTTATTCTATTTGTTATTAGAATTGACAAAAGTAAGAAAAAATCCTACAAGCTACGCAACAATTGATAAAACGAAGTTTATTGTAATGTTGGTAACTTTGTACCTTGCAATATCTCACGTAAAGATGATGCCGTTCTTTGCACTTACAGCAACAGCATATTGTTATGAAGATATATACTTAATGTTTAGAAACTTTAGATTTCCCAAATGGTGTATGCCTGCATTATACATAGCGTTGTTTGCTTATTCTTTTGGAATGTTATCGTTGCATGATTACAAATTAATGGTAAATTTTAAAACTTATCCTGTTATGGAGGTTGAGTTTATTCGTGCAAACCACATTAGTGGAAAACTTTTGACAAATTTCGGTATTGGAAGTTTTGCGGCATATAAACTTTATCCTCAAAACAAAGTTTACATGGATGGACGTTATGAAGAGGTTTATAACGAAGATTTGATGACCGATTTAGGTTCTATTTACACGATGGACGAAAATGTTTCAAATTTATTCCGCAAAAATATGCCAGAAATTATAATTCTTGAAAAGGGCTATCCTTTATTTGGAATTTTGCAACAGAAAAATTCTGGCTGGCACTTAGTATTTACAGGTATTAACTATGGTGTTTTTGTTTGTGGTGCAAAATATAAACCAAACTTTGAACCACCAAGCACAGATTTAAAAGATTATTATAAAAATACAATCTTAAATACAATGATTACATTTAAAGGTGAAAATAAAATTGATATTAATGCCGTAAATAGAGGTGAATACACAACTGTTGTACCTGCAGAACTTCTTGAGTTTCATACACCAAAATTAATTCAAAAAATTAGGAATTTTAAGAATAAAAAATCTGAGGCTAAAAAATAATGGAAAATGACGCTTGTAAATATACATGTATTTTTGGCGGTGGCGCAATCAGAGGTGTTTCATACGTTGGTGCGCTAAAGGCTCTAGATGAATTAGGGGTAGAAATTCAAACTCTTGCTGGCTCTTCTGTTGGCTCAATTATTGCATCTCTTTTGGCAGTCGGCTATACAACAGATGAAATTTATGAAATAATTATCGGCGTTAATTTTGACCTTTTTAGAGATATTCATTTTGGCTTTGGAAAAACTTTTGCGCTTTCAAAAGGTGAAGTTTTTTTAGAATGGCTAAGAGAAGTTATAGAAAAGAAATTCTACGGTGAAAATTACAAAAATGGGGCAAATCCAACCGTAAAATTTAAAGATTTGACCAAGGATTTAGTAATTATTACAACAGATTTGACAAACTTTAAATGCAAAGAGTTCTCAAAACAAGAAACTCCTGATTTTGAAGTTGCAACAGCAATAAGGATTTCTTCAAGTATGCCAGGGCTAATGTCACCGATAAAATTTGACGATTTGGAACTTATAGATGGAGATTTGCAAAAAAGTTGGCCTTTATGGAAATTGTCAGAAAACTTATATCCAAGAGATGAAAGAGTTTTAGAGTTTCGTTTAGAAGGGGATTACGATAAAAACGGTAAAAATGCGATAGATTATATAAACACAGTTTATAGCTGTGTAACATCAATAGCGACAAAATCAGTGGTAGAAGAGTATGGACATAAAGACAGTTTCGATTATGTCACTATCAATACGGGCGATATTGTAATTGTAGATTTTAATTTGTCTAAAGATAAGCGAGAAGAACTGATTGAAGTTGGTTATAAGCAAACCTTGGACTACTTTAAACAAAAGTTACCTATTAAAAAAGAAAAATTAATAACTTACTATAAAAATATATACGCTTTGATTAAAAATTTAACTCATGAACTAGCAGATGCAAATGTTCAGAGAGCAAAAGTTACTTTGGGTGAAATTTATATGGAACTTTGTGAGTCAAAGGAGAATATTGATAAAAAATATTATAAAAAACTACAAAGTGCAAAATTTAGATTAATGAATGAATTAAAACCTTCATTGATTTTAAAAAGATATAATAAAGATGCCGTAAAATCAGTAAAAGAGGACTTTATACAGATTGAAGAGTCTATAAAATGCAGAATAGACGAGTTAAAAACCTCATGTGAAGAACTTAAAAAATAAGTAAGTTGTTTAATTAACTATGTACACTTTAAAAATATTTACAAATGTTTACAAAATTCTGTAAAATATAATAATAAATTGATTTTAGCATGTTCGGTTTATTGTTGTAACTGTGGTATTTTTATATAAACAATCGGTTTTTAAGTTTTAAAAATCTACTCAAACCCTTATAAAACCGCTTGCAATGAAAAATTTAGCGAATATGATAAAGTAACACATTAGTTGAAAAAGGAATGACTATGTCAAAAGACGTAATTGAATTGGAAGGTACAATTTTAGAATCAATGCCAAATGCAATGTTTCGCGTAGAGTTAGAAAACGGACACGAAATTTTGGCACATATATCAGGTAAAATCAGAAAAAACTTTATCAGAATCTTACCTGGGGACAAAGTTAAGGTTGAAATGACACCGTATGACTTGTCAAGAGGCAGAATTACATTCAGATTAAAATAACACATAATGAATATAGAAAGGTAGAACAATGAAAGTTAGAAGTTCAGTAAAGAAAATTTGTGACAAATGCAAATGTATTAAAAGAAAAGGTAGAATCGCAATTATTTGTGAAAATCCAAAACATAAACAAAGACAAGGTTAGATTTTGCGCAGAGTGAGTGCTTTAGCACGAAACTCGAAATAGCGAGGACATAGCGAATGGCAACGATAGTGAAATGAGCGACTTGTCCGAGTGAAGCAATAATATAGTTTTATCGTTAGAGTGAAGCGAGGTTACAAAGTTCTTCTCAAAACTCTAGGTAAATCAAAACAGAAAAGTAAAACACATTAAATAAAGGAAAAAGAAATGGCAAGACTATCAGGGGTAGATTTACCTCGTAACAAAAGAATGATTATCGCATTGACTTACATCTACGGTATTGGACCAGCTAGAAGTAAAGCAATTTTAGAAAAAACAGGTATCTCTGAAGATTTAAGAACAGACGATTTAACAGATGCTGATATTAAATTATTAAGAGAAGAATTAAGCCACTATGAAATTGAAGGTGACTTAAGACGTTCAGTATCAATGCACATTAAACGTTTACAAGAAATCAACTCATTCAGAGGAATGCGTCACAAACGTTCATTACCTTGCAGAGGTCAAAGAACAAAAACAAACGCAAGAACTCGTAGAGGTAAAAAAGGCTTAGCTATAACTAAAAAGAAAACAGCTTAGTTGAGTTTTGAGTAGGCACGTTAAGTGCAAAAAGAATGTAAAAAATAAAAGTAGAAATAAAGGAAATAAAACAATGGCAAGACCAAAAACAACAAAGAAAAAAGAAAAAAAGAACGTATTACAAGGTGTTGTTCATATTCAATCAACATTCAATAATACAATCGTAACTTCAACAGATACTCAAGGTAATGCAATTGCTTGGGCAACAGCAGGTGCTTCAGGATTCAAAGGTGCTAGAAAAGGTACTCCATTTGCTGCACAATCAGCAGCTGAATCAGTTGCAAAAAAATCAATTGACCAAGGTATGAAAAAGGTAGAAGTTTATATCAAAGGACCTGGTTCAGGACGTGAAACAGCAATCAGAGCTATTCAAGCTGCTGGTTTAGAAATCACATTAATCAAGGACGTAACTCCAATTCCTCACAACGGATGCAGACCACCTAAAAAACGTCGTGTATAGTAGTTGCAAATGAGTGAATACACTCAAGCAAATTACAAAAAAGTAAAACAACATTAAAAGAAATAAAGGAAATTAGAAAAATGTCAAAATATACAGGTGCAAGAAATAAATTATTCCGTAACTTCGGAGTAAAAGACTTATCAAACAGAAAGTTAACATCTTCTATGCGTCAAACAGCTTCAGGCCAACACGGTGCAGTTAGAAAAAAACTTTCTGAATACGCATTACACTTAAACGAAAAACAAAAAATCAGATTAACATACTTGGTATCTGAAAAACAATTCTCAAGATACTACAACGAAGCAGCAAGAAGAAAAGGCGTTACTGGTACAATCTTGTTACAGTTATTAGAATCAAGATTAGATAACGTATTATTCAGAGCTGGTTTTGGTATTACAAGAAAACAATCTAGACAAATCGTTAACCACGGTCACGTTCTAGTAAACGGTAAAAAAGTAAATATTCCATCATACTTATTAAAAGTTGGTGATGTAGTTACAATCAGAGAAAGAAGCCAATCTTTCTTGAAGAGTGTGTTAGAATTAATCGACATGCCTTGTGAATCAGCTTGGATTACAAAAGATGCAGATGCATTAAAAATCACTTTTGACAGAGTTCCAGAAAGAGAAGAACTTGACTCTGAATTAAAAGAACAACTTGTAATCGAATATTATTCAAAATAGTCAGTAAAAACTAACTAATTGAAGATATTTAAAACGTTGCTACAAATCCAAAAAATTAGGAGAAAATAAGAAAATGGAATTAAAAATTAAAACAGTAAATACAACAACTGATTCAGACGGTTCTCAATACGGTAAATTCGTTATTGAACCTTTAGCAAAAGGTTTTGGTAACACAATTGGTAACTCTTTAAGAAGAGTATTGTTATCAAGCTTGGAAGGTACAGCTATAACATCTGCAAGAATTGAAGGTATTACTCATGAATATACAGCAATTCCAGGTGTTTTAGAAGATGTTATTGATGTAATGTTAAACTTAAAAGGTTTAGTAATCAAAACTGATTCAAAAGAACCTCAACATTTAAGATTAGATATTGATACGGCAGGTCCTGTACTTGCAAGTGATTTACAATTACCAGCAGGTGTAAAAGTTGTAAACCCAGACTGGTTAATTTGTACAATTGCAGATGGTGGTAGTTTCCACGCTGACATTATTGTAGAAACAGGCAAAGGCTATGTTGCTCACGATGTACCAAGAGATGCAAAAGTAGGCGCTTCAATCGATATGTTACCAATTGATGCCGCATTTATGCCAATCAGACGTGTTGCATACAATGTAGAACCAACTCGTGTAGGTGATTCAATTGATTTTGATAAAGTTACATTAGAAATTTGGTCAAATGGTTCAATTGATGTAACAACAGCATTATCACAAGCAGCTCAACTATTAATTGACCACTTTATGCAAATCGCAGCAATCTCTGGTCAACCAGTAGTTGTAAATCAACCAAGCCAAGTAGTTGAAGATACAAGTGACGAAGCTGAAGAGCCAACAACTTCAATCACAATTGAAGAATTGGAATTGTCAGTAAGAGCTTACAATTGCTTAAAAAGAGCAAGTATCAATTCAATGGCTGAATTGTTAAAGAAATCAGAAAATGACTTATTAAACATTAAAAACTTCGGTAAAAAATCTTCAGATGAGGTTATCGAGAGATTACATCACTTCGGTTTAGACTTAGCTCCAAGCCCAGAATTACCAGAAGAAGAAATGGTTTAATAATTAACTTTAAAAAGAACAAAATTAATATATAAAGGAAAAAACAATGAGACACTTAACAAAGAAACATACGCTAGGCAAAGCTCAAGACCAAAGAGATGCTCTATTGCGTGCTTTAGCTACTGAGTTGTTAACTCACGGTGAAATTAAAACAACATTGGCAAGAGCAAAAGCTTTAAGACCTTATGTTGAAAGTTTAATTACATTAGCTAAAAAAGGTGACGGTGACTTAAATGCTCGTCGTCAAGCAGCAAAATTCATTTACGATAAAGAAATCGGCAAATATATTGATGTTGCAACAGGTGAAGTCTTTGAAACAGTAGAAGAAGGTAAAAAATTACCAAAACAAACTGTTTTAAGAAAATTATTCTGTGTAATCGGTAAAAAATATACAGACCGTAATGGTGGTTACACAAGAATTTACCACTTACCACCAAGACGTGGTGATGCAAGCGAAATGGCATTAATTCAACTTGTATAGAATGACCCGATATGCGTTTTTAATACAATATCAAGGTAAAAATTATGCAGGTAGCCAAATTCAACTAGACCCGAATGGATTAGAGCAACCCACTCCGACCATTCAGGGGCTACTGGAGAAGGTAATATGCACGATAAGCGGAGTTCAACCAACTCTGGATAATCCAAGACCAATCAAAACGGTCTTTTCTGGAAGAACTGATGCAGGGGTTAACTCAATCGGACAAATGGTTCATGTTGATTTAGATAACAATATTGTTGCTTCTAAGTTTATCAATTCAATAAACGGACTATTGCCGAAGGACATATCAATCTCTGATGTACGCAAAGTAGACAGTTCATTTCACGCTCAAAAATCAGCAAAGAAAAGGTATTACAGATACGTTTTTGTAAATAGAGAACAACGCAAGGCGTTCGACGGCGATTTATTGAGGGTAGAAAATAGCTTGAATATTGAAAGAATGAATAAAGCTCTAAATTACTTAGTAGGCGAACATGATTTCACAAGTTTCAAGAATTCTAGAAGTTCAAATCCATATACAGTTTGCGAAATATCAGAAGCGAATTGTTACAGACACGAAGACTTAATTATATTAGATATTTCTGGAAACAGATTTTTGTATAATATGGTTAGAATAATAGTTGGAACGTTATTGGATATTGAAAGGAATAATAAATCTCCTGAATTTATGGACGAGGTTTTAAAAGCTAAGGACCGTAAACAAGCAGGAAAAACAGTTAGTCCAAGTGGATTGACATTATTGAAAGTAGAATACTAAAAAACATAAATGGAGAAAAAAGCATGAAAACTTATTCAGCAAAACCTCTTGAAGTAGAAAGAAAATGGTACGTAATCGATGCAACAGATGAAATCTTAGGTCGTTTAGCTGTACGTGTTGCTAACATTTTGAGAGGCAAAAACAAACCAGAATATACACCAAACGTAGATACTGGTGATTTTGTTATCGTAATCAATGCTGACAAAGTAAAAGTTACTGGTAACAAAGAAACTGACAAAATTTACTACCACCACACAATGTATCCAGGTGGATTAAAATCAGCAAGTTTCAAAGAATTAATGGAAAAAGATCCAAGATTAGCAATTGAAAAAGCTGTAAAGGGTATGCTTCAACACAATACTTTAGGTGCTGAACAATTCAACAAATTGAAAGTTTATGCAGGTAGCGAACATCCACATGCTGCACAAAAACCTATCGTATTAGAAAAGGAGGCTAAATAATGGCAACAAATAAAGAAGTTATGGCAACAGGTCGTAGAAAGACATCAATCGCTGTAGTTAAACTTGTAAAAGGTAAAGGTCGTATTTTCGTAAACGGTAGAAAATTGTTAGACCACATTGGCAACAGACCAGCTATTGAAATGATGGTATTCCGTCCATTAGTTTTAACTGAAAATCAAGACAAATATGATGTAAGAGTTAAAGCTGTAGGTGGCGGTGTAGTTGCACAAGCTGGTGCTATTAGACACGGTATTGCAAGAGCATTGGTTAAAGTTAACGAAGAATACAAATCAGTATTAAAATCAGAAGGTTTGTTAACTCGTGACCCACGTGTTAAAGAACGTAAAAAATACGGTCAAAAAAGAGCAAGAAAAAGATTCCAATTCTCAAAACGTTAATCTTTTATTGTTCAGAAATTTTCTGCATACATTATATACAAACGGCATGCCATGGGCATGCCGTTATTTGTTGTTATTATATTTTCAGACTTTGCGTAGACTGAAACAATAGTCTGAAAATACTGTCAATACTGAAAAGGCAATTTTTTTCAACAAAAATACTTAGTATAAGAGTAAGCGAT
>CAVFBQ010000201.1:0-11996 GCA_963620455.1 uncultured Eubacteriales bacterium | reverse complement strand
ATTTTTATTTGTTAAGACAACCGAATGCGATTGTAATATGTTCTTTAGGGTTAACAGCTGAGATTTTAGAGCCTTTTGGATCTACAACGTAAGCAATTTCGTCACCTGAAGTTTGGAACAAGCCCATAGTACCTGAGATTGCAGTTCTTGTGATATCAACAGGAGCTTTAAGTGATTCCTTGATAGCATCTTGTGTACTTCTACCTGCTGCTCTAAATTGACCTTGAGCAGTTTCGCCAATTGCAGTACCTACACCACCAGAAACACTTTCTACAGCATTACCTAAGTTTGTAACTAAGCCACCTGCTGTTCTTGCTGCTGTACCAACTAATGAACCAGCCCAAGTAAATGGAAGAGTCAAAGTTCTAGCAATAGGGTTTGGAGTGTGTTGTTTATTAATTTGCGCTGTTAGAATTTGTTTTGGTAATTCTGCTGTGCAATCACCATTTTGAATATCAGTGAACGCTAATTTTAACGCACCTTTTGCCTTACCGTTTGGACGGATTACTTCAATAACTTTACCGTTTACACGAGATCCGCATGGGTAAACTTGACCGTTAATCGTAACTTCTTCCAAAGTTGTTGCAGCAAATTGTTGACCTACATAAGCACTCTTAGCATTTACTTGGTCTAAAAATTCAAGTTTTAATGTCGGAATTTTAACAACATTTTCATGTTCTAAGTATGCTTGTTTTGAGTTATCAAGAGGACAAGCGCTGTTTGCAGTTTTTGGATTGTTATCGTAACCGCCTGCTACACGTACATTTTGAAGCATTGATGCAATATCTGCACGAGTTGCTGTTTTATTAGGCATAATCATATCTGAATTTGGCATATCAGATAATGCGCCATTTTGTAATGCAGTTGCAATCGGAATTTGCGACCAACTTGGTAAGCGTGAACCGTCTTTATATTTAGACAAAATTTCTTTAGCTTTACATTCATCAATGTTGCAATTATTCAAGCCTTTTGCCATCGCAGTTAAGGCTTCAGCTCTTGTTACGTTATTGTTAGGCATAAATCTGCCGTTTGGATAGCCCTTCATTAATTTTTCATCAACGGCTTTTGCAATTAATGGGTTAGCCCAATTACTTGCAGGTACATCAGAGAAGATACATTTTGGTTCTAAAGCACAAGTATCCATGTTGAAACCTTTAACTAACATAGTTGCAAATTCTGCACGCGATACGTTTCTGTTTGGTTTAAACATATTGTCAGGATAGCCGACTACAACGTCATTCATAGCTAATTTGTCAATATCGCAAGATGCCCAATAGTTGTCTGGAACATCAGGGAAGTAATTTTGTAAATTAGCAGCTGCTCCCGTCATACCTTTTAAGTTAGATTTTAAGTCAAAAGGTTCGTATGTACGTTTTAATGCATCAATTGAGTTTTCTGTATGAATATCAATTGGACAACCTGCTCCGTCAAGGTTCATTTCGTTGTTATCAACAGGAATACCGTTAATTGTATCCATATTATTATTCAAATATGGCAATTGGCTTGCTGCGCCTGTCATTGAACCATCTGATGTAATTGTTGTACCTGCAATATTTGGGTTTAGTTCATTTTGTGATGAACTAACCGAACTTGCACTCTTACCTACGTAATTGTTAGTTCCATAAATTGCGTTTGGATAACCGTAAATTTGTTTCATGTCTTCTGAATTTACAGTTTGTGCGCTTGCACAAGATGCACATTTTTCTTCTGCCAAGTTTTGACATTTACATTTTGTTTTTTCCTTATGACACTTATCGCATTTTTGCGTAACTTTTTCACAAGGCGCTTTTTCTTTCACTTTGTTACAAGGACAAGCTGCCATTGCACTAGCAAAAGACATTGTACTTATACCCACAGCAAGAACCGCTGCTACTGTAAGTTTTTTTAATTTCATTTTTTAAACCTCCTTATCTGGTTTGTTTTATTCGTTTCCCTATAGCTATTTGCTTTTCTTTTTTATGATTATGTATTTTAAATCGTTTTATAACATTGTCGAAATTGGTTATATGGGTGGATAATTTGAAAATAACTTTTTGGCTAATGTTGGAAAAAATTTTATGTTTGCGGTATTATCAAAGTATAGTTAAAAAAGTAATAGAAGGTTGTTATGAAGTTAGGAATCCCTAGAGGCTTATCATTTTACAGTATGTATCCATTTTTGTATGGATTCTTTAATGCTATTGGCATTGAAGTAGTTTTATCGGACAAAACTACAAAGAAAACTCTGTCAAAAGGTTCGTCTTTGGTTGTTACTGAAACTTGCCTACCTGTAAAAATTTTCGTAGGACAAGTTCTTAACTTGATTGAAAAAGGCGTTGAAAACATCTTTGTTCCTTCAATTCAATCTATAGCACCTAAAATTTATAACTGCTCTAAAATAAGAGGACTTCCTGATTTAATCAGAAACGTTGTGAAAAAACCTTTCAACATGATTGAACCGACTCTTGATAAATCTCAAAAGGGACAAGGTTTATACCAATTCTTGCTTGAATGCGTAAAACCATTTGGCATTATTGATATGGAAAGAATTAAAAAAGCGTCAAAAACAGGCTGGAGAGTTTACAACAATTTCCAAGTTATGCTTAAATCTGGCATGCCTTACGAAAAAGCACTTAAAAACGCTATCGCTGGCAAACTTTTAATTGAAAAAGACGAAACAGAATACCCTGTATCAATCGCTTTGGTTTCACATGCTTACAACATTTATGACGAACGCGCTTCTATGAAGGTTATCGACAAACTTAACAAAATGGGTGTTAAGGTTTACACAGCATACCAATTAACAGAAGAACAGCTTGAAGAAGGTGTTACATCTCTTGGTCAAGAAATCTACTGGGCTAATGAGGCTGAAATGACGGGTTGTGCGGGTTATTACCTAAAAGACAACAAAATCGACGGTTTAATCACAATTACAGCTTTTGGTTGTGGTCCTGATTCATTAATGCTTGAACGTGTTACAAGAAAATCTAAACAATTCAACAAACCATTATTGAACCTTACAATTGATGAACACACAGGCGAAGCTGGTTTTATTACACGTCTTGAAGCGTTCGTTGATATGCTTTATCGTAAAAAACGTATGCAAGGTATCGTTGAAGAAGGCTTTGCTCCTACTTCTAACGTTATGGAATTTATTTAATCATAAGGTGGTTAGAAGATTAGATGTTTTGAGGGTTGGCATAAATTTATGCTAACCCCTATTTAATTATCATAAAAAAGAGGTTTGGTTTAACCAAACCTCTTGATATCAAAACTTAAAAACCTCTATTATTGTTCTCCGTTTTTGTGTTGTTGTTCTTCTAAAATATGTTCTGAGTTGATATTCTTCTTTCTTGTAATTGCAATCAAGCTCAAACCAAACATAATTAACAACAACACCAACATATAAATTAAATAGTGACCAATTGAACCAACCAAAGAAGTTGCTATTGCACCACCTACAATCGCCACAAATGTAATTGTCACAACTGTTTTATTTTGAGATAAACCCGCCTTCAACAATTTATGGTGAATATGCTCTGCATCAGCTACAAATGGAGAATGACCTTTCATAATTCTACGCAAAGTAGAGAAAGTGATATCAATAATAGGAACTGCCAAAACTACAAAAGGTAACAAAATTGCCAAAGTTGCCGTCTTCATTACACCAGTAATTGACAAACTAGCCAACAAAAATCCTGAGAACAATGAACCTGAGTCACCCATAAAGATCTTTGCTGGGTT
Organism: uncultured Eubacteriales bacterium; assembly: GCA_963620455.1. Lineage (GTDB taxonomy): Bacteria > Cyanobacteriota > Vampirovibrionia > Gastranaerophilales > Gastranaerophilaceae > UBA6984. The sequence continues at coordinate 8,273 of CAVFBQ010000201.1, read as the reverse complement.
AAAGTTATAAGCCAAGAATGCCAACATTGAACCTGATAAAATGAACGCAATTAAGGCACTTATTGAATTTGACGGAGTCATTGAAACTGCTACAATCGCTAAAGTGATTGAGTTTACTGTAATTACAGAACCAGCCAAGCCATCAACGCCATCAATAAAGTTAACCGCATTACAAATACCTACAATCCATAGCAACGTAATTGGGTATGACAACCACCAAGCAAGATGTACCACTTCGCCCATTTTGAATGGATTAAAGATTGTATCAATCTTAACACCCAAAAGATAAACTACTGTCACGATTGCAACTTGTAAGAATAGTTTAAATTTAGCGTTTAAGTTGTAAACGTCATCAACCAACCCCAACAAGAACATTAAAGAGCCACCCAACAGAATACCTGAAAGCAAACTTCCGTAAGGATAGTAGCTCAAAAATACCAACAACAAGAAGGTTAACATTGTGCTTGTAAAAATAGCAACACCACCAAGTCTTGAAACTGGAATCTTGTGAATTTTACGTTCGTTTGGAAGGTCAACTAAACCTTCTTTTTTTGAATATGCAATTACGATTGGAACGATAAATATACCTAAAATTAAAGATATAAGCGCTCCGATAATATGTACTTGTGCTTGTCCTAATGTAGTAAGAATTGTCCTATCTCCTATTTATATAATGGGTACTTTTGACATAGCATTAAAGAACGTTCTTTCAAGTTCTTTAATATATTTTCATCATCAGAATTTTTAATTGCTTCTGCAATGATTTTTGCAACTTCTGTCATATCGTCTTCTTTAAATCCTCTTGTTGTAACAGCAGCAGAGCCTAGTCTTATACCACTTGTAACAAATGGACTTTGAGGGTCGTTTGGAACTGTATTTTTATTTGCAGTAATTCCGACAACTTCAAGAACATTTGCCATATCTTTACCTGTTTTGCCTTGTTTTCTTAAATCAAGTGTCATCAAGTGATTTTCTGTCATACCACCTACAATATCCATGCCTTCATCAATTAAGCCTTGAGCCAAAGCCTTTGCGTTCTTAACGATTTGTTCAGCATAAACTTTAAATTCAGGTTTTGATGCTTCTAATAAAGCAATCGCTTTACCAGCAATAATATGTTCTAAAGGCCCGCCTTGAGTTCCTGGGAATACAGCCTTATCAATTCCTAAAGCATGTTCTTGTTTGCACATGATAATTCCACCTCTAGGACCTCTTAAAGTTTTATGAGTTGTTGTTGTAACAAAATCTGCATAAGGTACAGGAGATGGGTGAACACCACCTGCAACAAGCCCTGCAATGTGCGCAATATCAACCATTAAGTATGCACCAACTTCGTCTGCGATTTCTCTAAAGCGTTTGAAATCAATAACTTTTGAATAATTGCTTGCGCCTGCAATAATCATCTTTGGTTTATGTTCTTTTGCTAATTTTTCAACATTATCATAATCAATAATGCCTTCATCATTAACACCATAACTTACAATGTTAAAGTACATGCCAGAAAAGTTTACAGGTGATCCGTGAGAAAGATGACCGCCGTTTGACAAGTCCATACCCATTACAGTATCACCAACTTTTAGTGCATATAAAAATACTGCCATATTTGCTTGTGCGCCACTGTGAGGTTGAACATTTGCATGGTCTGCACCAAATAATTCGCATGCTCTTTTTTGAGCCAATTCTTCAATTACGTCAATATTGTCGCAACCGTTATAAAATCTTTTGTGAGGTTTTCCCTCTGCATATTTATTTGTTAAAACTGTTCCGCAAGCTGCCATTACTGCTTTTGATGTAAAGTTTTCGCTTGCAATAAGTTCAATTGTATTTTGTTGTCTTAAAAACTCTTTTTCTACTAACTCAGCCACTTGTGGGTCTGCTTCTCTTATAATATCCAATTCCATTTACACTTATCTCCTTAATCTTGTTTAATTATACGGGAAAAATATGTATCAAGCAAGTTATTTACAAAAAGGGCGACACTTGCATACAAGCGTCACCCTTTAATTTTATAATTCTTGTGCTTTTTAATTAAGTGGAATTCTTAACTTTTGACCAATTGAAAGAGCATTCGGGTTTTTCATACCATTTGCTTCCTTAATTGCATTTTCGTGTTTCTTAGAGTATGAACCATAAAATCTGATAATAATACTTTCCAAAGTATCACCATTTTGAACTGTATAAACTTCATCTTGTCTTGCACCTGCTGTAGCTGTTGCAGCCTTTGCAGGAGTTGCAGAAACTTCTTTGTCTGCTGGAATGAATGTTATAGCAGTATCTTCAATTTTTGTATTTGGAATTTTTGTTGAAATATCTTCAGCTGATTCACTCATACTTTTCATTGAAAAACCAATTAGTGATGTAATGATTAACATTACAACCGCACCAGCGATAAATCCTGTAATAAGGTAAACGGTTGGTGATTTATCTTGTTTGCTGTGTTGTTTGAAGTTAGTCCAAAGCATATCAAGTTCACGTTCCTTAATTTGAGGACCAACTGATTTCACAGCTTGTTTTGGTTGCGCATTTGCTATTTGAGTTTGTCTTCTGTATTTTGCAATATTTTCTAAAGCTTGAATTTTCTCTTTAGATAAATTTGCACGTCTTAAGGTTGTACTTTTCATGATCTCCTCATATATATAGTCTAGCTTTAAAATCTTTACATTAATATTATCATAGTTAGTGATTATATACAAGATTTGAAGATAAATTTAATATGTTCGTATGAGTTTTTAAACTTTTACTCAAGTTTTGATTTTTGTTGGTCGAAACCCTTGGTACAAACACAAGGAGAATGCGACTCAAATGTCAGAACAAATTTTTGCACCCGAAGAAATGGCACTTTCACAAGAAGAAAAAAATTTAGCACAAAAAGAATTAGAAAACGCAAGATTAGCACATCAAAGATATTTAATCAAACAACAAGACGAAGATTGGTCACAAGCAATTGAAGGCTACATCAATGCTGCAAAACACAATCCAGAAATTCCAGAAGTTTATTATCGTCTTGCATTCTTGATGTGGGAAAAAGGTAAAATTAACATTGATGTTGCTATTGCTCAATGCAAAATGGCATTGGATTATTCTCCAGAAAGCGCTAACGCTTACATCTACAAAGGTTATTTTGAGAAATTGGCAGATAACTATTTAGATGCAGAAATAGAATTTAAAAAAGCAATCCAATTAACAGGCTTGAAATCAGCAAGACCTAGAATCTTATTGTCATTAGCTATTTTAAGAAAAATGAGTAAAGAAAGAACAACTTTCAGAGATTTATTGAACTTTGTTTACTACTTCATTTCAGGTTCAATTATGTTATCTTATGATATTCCATCATTAAAGATTTTGACTCGTTCCTTCAAAGATGATTTTACAGTTTTAGCCTACCAAAAAACAGGTACATTACTGGAAAAAATAAACATGTCGAAGATTGCTTACGGTTTGTATGAAAAAGCCGCAAAAACAACAGGGCACAAGGAAGTGTTCTTGTCAAAAATGGGCGACATTTCTGTTAAAAATAAAAAGCCTGAAAGTGCATTTGAAGCTTATAGAGAAGCTTATGTATCAAACCCTCAAGACAAAGTTGTTTTAATGAAACTTGCAACTTTAACACAAACATACTTCCCTGAAATGATTGATGAGTCTATTGATTACTACACTCAGCTTTTAGAACTTCAACCTGAAGATTGCGCATTCATTTACTACGAATTGGGTCACCTATACCTAAAAAAAGATGACAAAATTAATTCAGTAAGCGCCTTCAGATTAGCTTTAGAACAAGACAAAACAAATCCGTTTTACCATAATTCATTGGCTTATGCTTACCTTAAAGCTGAATTATTTGAAGATGCAATATCTCACTATAATACAGCAATAAGCATTAACCCTGATAATGAATGGACTGCGATGGTTTGCCACGCTTTAGGTTCAACTTATGCAGAGGTTTATGGAAACTTAAATTTAGCAATTGATAAATTTAAAGAAGGTGTTGAACTTGATGATAAAAATTACGATTTAAAATTATCATTAGGTGACGCATTAATGGCATCAGGTGACATTGATAACGCTATTCGTTCATACTGTGATGCAATTTCAACAGAACCTGACAACTTCAGAGCTTACTCAAAAGCTGGTTTGGCTTTATGGGAAAAAGATATGATTGAAGAAGCCATTATTTCTTATCACAAATCTATTGACCTAAATCCTAATTTCGACATTGCTCCAAACAACTTAGGTGTCATTTACCTTGATGGACTGGGTTGTGCAGAAGATGCACTTCCATTATTTGAAAAAGCAATTGAAGTGAATCCCTCTTACACACTAGCATACTTTAATGCAGCTAGAGCAAACGAAATGTTAGGCAACAAAACTCAAGCAGCCGAATACTACCAAATGGCACTTGATATGAACAAATTAACTGAGGACTTGAATGAGTCTGAGATACAACAAAGATTACACTCGCTATTTGAATTATAAAAGATTCACGGGGCTGAAACCAGCCCCTTTTTTTTGCATTAATTTATTGTTTTATGTAACAATTTTTGCCATGCTTGTTATTTCTGCGTAGAATAATGTTTTATATAAACTATAAAACTAGGAGGTTTTATGCCTGTAATTAACGAAAAATTCCAAATCCACACGAACGGATTTACCGATATCATCGACATTACAAAAAATGTTCAAAACAGTGTTTACATGCACTCTTTGAAAGATGCCTCAGTATTGTGTTATGTTTCAGGTAGTACTGCCTCTCTTACAACTATTGAATTTGAGCCAGGATTATTGGTCGATTTACCAGAAGCCTTAGAGCGTGTTGCACCTCAAAATATTGAATATCATCATGATGATACTTGGCACGACGGTAACGGTTACGCACACGTTAGGGCTGCAATTATGGGCAACTCGTTGAATATTCCCCTAATTGACGGCGCATTACAACTTGGTACATGGCAACAAGTAGTTTTAATCGACTTCGACAACAAGGCTCGAACAAGAACCGTTTACGTTCAAATTATTTATTAATCCTTTGGGCGTTGCATTGTTAGTAAAATTTCTTGAGGTATAAAGCTTTCTAATACCCCAAAATCTGCTGTTGCAAAGAAGAATTCAAGCATTTCACCCTTGCCAATATCAATACTGTCAAATGGAATGCTTATATCTAAAACTGTGTCATAAGCAACCTTGATGTTGTCAGAGTTTTGAGAGCACCACAATTCACCAACAATTGATTTTGAGAATTGAAGAGGTCTTATCATACCATTTACAAGAGACAAGCGCATTTCTGTACTGAATTTTTCGTGCATAATCGGATAAACATCTTCCGATTTGTTTGTTAAACGAATATGTGAAAGATTTTGTTTTCGATCGTTGTTACGCATATAAATATATAATTGGTGAATCACGTTTGTATTATTTTCTTTAACTTCTTCATCAATATAAAATCTTAGGTACAAATTATCTTCATCAAAACCGAATTTAATTTTATCAAAAAGTCTGTGACTTTCCTCATACTTAACCTCTGGAATATTGATTACACCAGCATTTAGCCATTCATCATCAATTTTGTCTTGACCGTCCATAATCGGTGTAATTGATGCCGTTGGCATGCTTGAAGCACCCATATTCATAACCAACAATGGTGATTTTAAGTACTCTGGGATTTCTAAATCCAAGCATCGATAAACATTCTTTAAATGTTCTCTGAAAAGATAGTCAAAAACATGGTCTTGACCCGAATGGTTAGGTTCTCCATACCACCAGAACCAGTCACTACTTTCTGCCATATAGATTTCTTGTTGAGCTTTCTCTAAATTAGGGTGATCTGGATTTTTTTGTTTGAAATCGATAAAATCATCTCGAACATTTTTCAAATAATTCCAAGCCTGATTTTTTGTTGGCTCACCAATCCACATTTGGAAGTTTCTGTTTATCCAAGAACCTGAATATATTTTAGGTAACTTTTTAATATTTTTATCTTTTTGAATATAGTCGCTAATTAAAACAGTTTCTAGCGTATCATCATTTTCGATTAAGCTATAAATCTCTCTTAAAAACCCTGAACCATCGTCAGGATAGTTTTCCCAAGAGGTTTCACCATCTAAAGCGATTGTCAACAAATGAGAATCATCAGGTGATGCAAAAATTTTGCTTTGTACAATTTTAATCCTATCAAACAAATCTTTTGCAGCCTTTTTAGGGTCTGTATTTGGATATTCGTAACTAATTAAATTTGGAATCAAAGAATCTCTAAAAATAACATCAATCTTAGAGTTCTTAGTTTTGTATTCATAAGGTTTTAGCAAATGATATGGGTCAGCTAAATAACCCTTAAAATCTCTTACAAAATCAAAGTTAATAGAGTTCGCCAAAATACCTTCGTCAGAAATAGTCCATTCTACACCTAAATCACTAAGCATTTCCAAGGTTTTTGAGCTTACGCACTGTTCTGGTGGCCAAATACCTTTTGGACGGCGACCGAAAAGTTCCTCCATTTTATCCAGTGCCATTTTAGTTTGTGCAACGGCATCTTTTGCCATTTTTAAGTTAGCTGGCAAAACTTCTGGATTTTGAATATTTCTGTATGCACATTTGATATCCAACAAAATCGGCAACACTGGGTGATAATAAGGACTTGTTGTAATTTCAATTTTGCCCGCTTCCATAAAGTTACGATATGTTGGGATAATTTGACGGATAATTTCTCTTTGGTATTCTATAATTTTCTTTCTATCTTCAATTGTAAAATTACAGCCTTTTTCTGCAAGCTCTGCCAATTCAGGATAAATTTCGCCATAAATAGGATCAAACCAAGCAAGATTGAACCACGCCATTATATCTGAATATTCTTGGTCTGTATAAGCGTTTATGTCACCAATATTTTGTTCTACGCGCTTTTCGTAAAGTAATTTGTATGCATCGTGATGAGAAATCATTGATTGAAAATTGGCATCAAAAAAGTTGCTTAAAATAAATCTTTTATCATCATCTGTTAAATCTTCAATAGGTGAAATACTAAGTCTTGAATGAACATCATGCGCACCATTTTCACCATATTTTTTTAGTGATTGTAGCAATAGCGGAACAAGATTGAAGTTCAGCTTCAATTTTGGAAACTCGTTCATAATCAAAACCATATCAAGATAATCTTTGACAGCATGCATACGCACCCAAGGCATTAAAAAATCACTCTCAGCACTAAGCTGATAGTCAGGTTGATGCATGTGCCAATAGAAGGCTATTGATAGTTTTTTTTGTTCGCCGACCATTAATTTTATAGTAACGAAAAAAAACACCCTTTGCAAGAAGAAATTTAATTATAGACATTTAAAGAAAAACAGTTTGTTCTCGGTCTGGGCCAACGCTTATAATTGAAATAGGAATTTCAAACAACTCTTCTAATCGTTTTAAGTAATCCTTAGCTTCTTGCGGAAATTCCTCATAAGATTTCAAGTTAGACAAAGAACTCTTCCAACCCTTATGTGTTTCATAAACAGGCTCTAAGTACTTATGCATAAAGACATCAGTCGGATATTCTGTATAAATTTTACCGTTTCTTTTATCTTTGTAAGCAGTGCAAATTTTAATTTCGTCAAAATCATCAAAAACATCAATTTTTGTTATAGCCATTGAGGTTAAACCACTTACAAGCACAGCATATTTGGCAATTACGGCATCAAACCAACCACAACGGCGCGGACGACCTGTTGTTGTTCCAAATTCGTGTCCTATTTCGCGAATTTTGTCACCTATTTCATCTGATAATTCGGTAACAAAAGGACCTTCTCCAACACGGGTAACGTATGCTTTTGAAACACCGACAATTTCCTCAATCTTTGTTGGACCGTATCCGCTACCTGTTCCAGCCCCACCACCAATTGGATTTGAACTTGTAACGAAGGGGTATGTGCCATAATCAATATCAAGCATTACACCTTGTGCACCTTCAAATAAAATTGTTTTATCCTTGTTTTCGTTTAACATTTTTTGCCAATCAAAACAAACATAAGGTTCAAAAATATTTCTATATCTAACGCAAATTTCTAAAACTTCCGCTTTTGAATATTCTTTTAAGCCATAAACTTCCTTTAAAGTTTTGTTCTTTAATGGCAAAATTATGTCAATTTTTTCAGAAAGAGTTTCTTCATCAAACAAATCACCCACTTTTAATGCACAGCGAGCCATTTTATCAGTATAAGTTTGTCCGATACCTTTTCTTGTTGAACCAATTTTACCCTTTTTGACAGTATCTTCTGCCCAACCGTCGACCGCAGTGTGAT
>CAVFBQ010000200.1:0-5122 GCA_963620455.1 uncultured Eubacteriales bacterium | reverse complement strand
TGTATGGATTTAGAAATACACGAACAACCTGTGATTTTAGGTAAAATTATAGATGAATATGTTTCTGTTGATAATAAAGTTGAGATGGAAGTTCCTCAAGATGTTTCAAAAATTGTTTTGGTAGCAAGTGGTTCTTCATATCACTGTGCAAGATATGGTGCTGATTTGTTTGGAACTGTTGCGGATATCTCCGCTCGAGCAATTTACTCAAGTGAATATTTGTTAAAACCGAAAGCACCAGTTGACGAAGGTACATTGTATATATTCATTACTCAATCAGGCGAAACAAGTGATACTTTACGCGCTGCAAAACGTGCTCAACAATTAGGAATGAAGATTTTAGTTATTACTAACAATGAAAAATCTTCAATTGCTAAGATTGCTAATTATGTAATCAACTGCTATGCTGGCGAAGAAAAAAGTATTGCTGCAACAAAATCATTTACCGCTCAAATGCTTTGTTTGTATTTGTTGACATTAAAATATGCACAAATTAAAAACCTTGATGTAAGCGAAAAAATGGAAAGTTTGAAAACATTACCGTTTGTAATTTTACAAACTTTTGATATGAGTAAAAAAATTAATCAATTGGCTGGAATGTTGAAAAAAGAAAAGAATTTTATCATTACTGCGGATGGTATTTCTTATGCTTTAGCTAAAGAAGCTGCGTTAAAGATACAGGAAACTTCTTATTTGAACGTTACAGCAATGATTTTGGGCGAGTTTATGCACGGCCACGTTGCTGTATTGAATAATAAAATACCTCTAGTGTATGTTTCAGCATCAGGGGTTTCTTATTCATCTGCAAAAAATTTGGAAAAAATTAAAAAAGATTATAATCCGCCAATTTATATTATTGGACGTTCTCACGAAAGAATTACACCAAACTTTAATATAACAATTGATAACGAAGATTCAACTCTTAGAATGTTCTCAAATGCGGTTGCAATTCAAATGTTAGCTTTGGAAATTGCTAAGAAGTTAGGTCGTAACGTTGACAAACCAAAAGGACTTGTAAAAATTGTAAAAGAAAACTAGCCTACATAAAAAGGATTTTTTATGCAAAACAAAAAACTTATAATTGCACTAGCTGCAGCTATTTGCGTACTTTTAATTATATCGCTAACTTTATTTTTTATTCATTCAAATTCACATAAGGTAAAACTATTAAATGTTTGTAAAAACAACAAATGGGGTTTTATTGACAGAAGGGGTAAAGTTGTTGTTCCTTATAAATATCAAATTTTAGGGCAAATTCAAGATGGTTTGGCTGTTGCTTGTGAAGATTTCAAGTGCGGTTTTATTGATAAAAAAGGTAACGTAAAAATAAAGTTTGAATATGATGAGGCTTACTCTTTTGTAAACGGTTTAGCTGTAGTAAGAAAAGATGATAAATGCGGTTATATTAATAAATCAGGAAAACTTGTAATCCCTATGGATTATGTTTCGGCAGACAATTTTTCTTATGGAAAAGCTCCAGTATGCAGTGATATTGGACAATGTGGTTATGTAAATAAACTAAATAGAGAGGTTATACCGTTTGAATATGATAAAGTTACAAGTTTTGTGAATGGTATTGCGAATGTTCAACGAGGAAATATGTGGGGGGCAATCAACAAACGAGGAAAGGTTGTAATACCACTAGAATTTGAAGCTTTAGGTGTTTTAGCGAGTGGAAAAATTAGCGCCTGCAAGGTTATGCCAAATATTAATAATGCAATTCGTTGCGGATATATAGATAAAAGCGGACGTGAAGTTTTGCCGTTTAAATATATCTGGACGGTTGATTTTGCAGAAGGAATAGGCGCAGTTCAAGGTTCTGATACTCGTTGGTATTATATAGATGAAAATGGTGAAAATATTTTTGGAAAATCTTATAGCATTGCTTCTGCTTTTTCAGAAGGGTTAGCAGAAATTTGTGTTAATCCTACAACATGCGGATTTGCTGATAAATACGGAGAACCAGTAATTTCTGTTAAATACTCTGCGACAAGTAATTTTAAGGACGGAATTGCTGCTGTAATGTTAAAAAACAAATGGGGTTTTATAGACAAGAAGGGTAAGACAGTTATACCATTTGAATTTGACTGGACAGGGTTGGTATTTTAGCCTTTTAGGTTAAGCGTATTTAACATATTAGACAATATTATTTTGTTTATATTACAATTATAAATAAATTTATATTGTATCTTAAAACAAAAAGGAGAGTTGATATGTTTAAGAAAATAGTACCTCTTACTGTAGTAGCTTTTATGTTAGGACTTTGTGTCAATAACTTTGCTATGTCAGGTGTTCCAGCAAATTATAAAGTTGCAGTTGTAGATATTTCAAAAGTTGTTTCATCTTCAAAACAAGTTGCTACATTGAAAAAAGAACAACAAGCAAAATTGGAACAAATAAAGAAGGTTTATACTGTAGCTCAAGATAAAGCGTTGAAAGAAAAAGATACTAAAAAACGCGATGAAATTATGAAAGCAGCAGAAAACTCTGTTATAAAATTAAAGACTGAAAATGACAAAGTTTATGCTAAAAAATTAGCTGAAATTGACAAATCAATTTCGTCAACAATTCAAGCTCAAGCTCAAAAATCAGGATATGATTTAGTTCTAGCAAAAGGTGTGGTATTGTATGGTGGAACTGATATCACCGCAGAAGTTCAAAAATTAGTTAAGTAAGAATACAGAGTAAAGGAAAAACAAATGAAAAAGTACAGATTGTTAACACGTGCAGACTTAGACGGCATTATGTCAGCAACTTTGTTAAAAAAGTTTGGAATGATTGATGAAATTAAGTTCTGCCATCCAAAAGATATGCAAGATGGTAAAATTGAAGTAACTGACAATGATATTATTACAAATTTACCATATAATGAAAATGCTCATTTCGTTTTCGACCACCATTTTTCAGAAGACGTAAGAGCATACGGTCGCCGTTCAAATCATATCATCAACCCAGTTGCAAAATCAGCAACTAGAGTTATTTATGAATATTTTGGTGGGGCTGATAAATTCCCTAAAGAATGGAGTGATATGCTAGATGCAGTTGATAGAGCCGATTCGGGTAATGTTACTGCAGATGAAATTAAAAATCCAAAAGGGTGGTTATTATTAAACTACATTCTTGACCCAAGAACAGGTTTAGGTAGATATGACAGCCGTTTTAGATTGAAAAACTTTGACTTTATGTTACACGTAATCGACATTCTTCAAAATGAATTTGATATTGAAGAAGTTTTAGATGATTCTGATGTGAAAGCAAGAGCAGATTTTTATAGAGCTGAACAACCAAAATTTATTGAACAATTAAGACATTGCTCAAATGTTCAAGGTGAAGTTGTAATCGTAAATTACAAAGACGAAGAGGTAATTCATGTCGGCAACAGATTTATGATTTACACTTTATTCCCACAATGCAATATTTCAATTCATAAGATTATGAGCAATGATGGCAAAAAGACAGTCTTTGCAGTTGGTAAATCAGTAATCAATAGAACTTCTCAATTAAATGTTGCTGAATTAATGGCTGAACACGGTGGTGGCGGTCATAGAAATGCGGGTACTTGCCAAGTATATCACGATAAAGCAACTGCTGTTCTAAAAGATATTATTGAAAAAATTAATACTTATGTTCATTAATTTTTGATAAATATTTAATAGTAAAAAGAGGCGCGGTTGGTAAATACCAACCGCGCCTCTAAAAATATCACTATCTTAACAAATTAAACGTTAGCGATTTGTTTATAATAATCGTGTTCTTGTTCAAATTTGTAAGAGAAGTTAAACAAATCAGCTTCTTTTAGCTGAGGTGTTAGAATTTGTAAACCAATAGGCATACCGTCAGAATCAAATCCTGCAGGAACACTAATACCTGGAATACCTGCTAAGTTTGCAGAAATAGTTGCAATATCAGTTAAGTACATTGCAAGAGGATCTTCTGTTCTAGCCCCAATGTCAAAAGCTGTGTTTGGACATGTTGGAGAGATTAGAGCATCAACTTGAGTGAATGCTTTATCAAAATCTTCTTTAACAAGTCTTCTCATTTGTTGAGCTTTTTTGTAATAAGCATCATAGTAACCTGAAGATAAAGCATAAGTTCCTAACATAATTCTACGTTTAACTTCAGGACCGAAGCCTTCTGCTCTTGTTTTTGTGTACATATCAAGTAAGCAAGATGCATCTGCACATCTGTGACCGTATCTTACACCGTCAAATCTTGCTAAGTTTGAACTACATTCAGCTGTTGCTAAGATATAGTAAATACCGATTGAATATTTTAATGTTGGTAATGAAATTTCAACAATTTCAGCACCTTGTTTTTTGTATGTTTCAATAGCCATTTCAATAGCTTTTCTAACGTCATTAGAAAGACCTTCGCCCATCAATTCTTTGATAACACCGATTTTTCTACCTTTGATGTCATTGTTCAAGCTCTTTGAATAATCTTCAACGGGAACATCTAAAGAGGTTGAATCTTTAGGGTCTAAACCTGAGATTACCTGTAATAAGTTTGCTGCATCTTCAACTGTTCTTGCAAATGGACCGATTTGGTCTAAAGATGAAGCAAATGCGATTAAGCCATATCTTGAAACTCTACCATAAGTTGGTTTCATACCTACGATACCGCAGAAACTTGCTGGAAGACGAATACTTCCACCTGTATCAGAACCTAATGACAACGTAGCTTCACAAGCCGCAACAGATGCTGCAGAACCACCTGAAGAACCACCAGGAACTTTACTTAAATTCCAAGGGTTGTGAACTTTGCCAAATGCTGAATTTTCGTTTGAAGAACCCATTGCAAATTCATCAAGGTTAGCTTTTGCAACGATTGGAACTAAGTTGTTTAATAATTTATCTGTAATGGTTGCGTTATAAGGTGATACAAAGTTTTCTAAGATTTTGCTTGAAGCTGTTGTTTTTGAACCAACCAAGTTCATATTATCCTTTAAAACAAGGGGAATACCTGCTAATAGTGGTAATTCTTCACCTTTCGCAATTTTTTCATCTACTTTTTTCGCAGTTTCCATTGCTGTTTCTTTAGTCAATGAATTGAAAGCTTTAATTTTTGGTTCTACTTCATCAACTCTTTTGAATGTAGCCTCTGCTAATTCAACTGCTGAGAT
>CAVFBQ010000199.1:0-2373 GCA_963620455.1 uncultured Eubacteriales bacterium | reverse complement strand
TGTGAGTGTATTGTTCATCAGTCATTGTTGATAAATCATATTTAGTCAAGAAAGGTTTTAATCTTTCTTTTAAGTCATTTATATCAAGTTTCTTGATATATTGGCTGTTCATCCAATTTAATTTATCGTATTCAAAAATTGAGTTTGAAGATGAAACTTCGTTAATTCTGAAATCTTGAGCAATTTCATCAACCGATTTAATTTCGTTTCCATCAGATGGTGCCCAACCTAATAATGCTACGAAGTTGATTAGAGCATCTGTTAAGTAACCTTTTTCGACAAATTCAGAAACAGCAGTCGCACCATGACGTTTTGAGAGTTTACTTCTATCTGGTGCTAAAATCATGCCTAAGTGACCAAATCTTGGAACTTCTGCCCCTAAAGCTTCATAGATTAAAATTTGTTTGAAAGTGTTTGAAATATGGTCTTCACCACGAATGATGTGTGAAATTTTCATCAACATATCATCGATTACAACAGCGAAGTTGTAAGTTGGAGAACCATTTGATTTCATAATTACGAAGTCTCCAATTAGGTTTGTATCTTGGTGTAAATCACCTTTTACTAAGTCATCAAAGTGCAAAATTGGAGAATCGTGGAATGCTTTTGTTGCCTTTTCAACCGAGAAACGGATTGCAGGTTTTCTGCCCTCAGCTCTTAATCTGTCTTTTTCTATATCAGTTAAGTTTTCGCATTTTTTAGAATATACGTAAGCTTTTTTATTTTTTGTAGCTTCTTCTTTTTCGGCTTCTAATTCTTCTGGTGTACAGAAACATTCGTAAGCAAAGCCTTTTTCTAACAATATTTGAACATATTTAGGATAAATATCAAATCTTTCTGATTGAGTGTAAGGACCATATGGACCGCCTACATCTGGACCTTCGTCCCAATTTAAGCCTAATGCTTTTAAGCTATCAAAAATGTTATCAATATATGCTTGGCTTGTACGCTCAGCATCTGTGTCTTCAATTCTTAAAACGAATTTACCGCCAACTTTTTTAGCGTATAAATAGTTAAACAAAGCTGTTCTTGCTGTACCAACGTGAAGGTTTCCACTTGGCGATGGTGCAATTCTAACTCTTACATCTGACATAAATTTACCTTCTTTCCTTCTTCTGATAATTTAATTATCTCATGAACAAGGTTTTTGGCATAACATTTTTTTGATTATTTATCTTTATAATTAGTTTGAAGATTTGCTTTGTGAGCGTGAATTCTTTGCATTAAATCTCTGTATGCTGTGAAAAACCTGATGGCTTGCGCCTTTGCGCTATGAGGTACAGAGTAAGACATTGTTTCATTTTTAATGGTATCTAGTATTTCAATATTCAAATCTTTTTTTGAGTTCAAAATTTCAGCAGGATTCATAGTTGGTTTTAAATTATACTGAAACATCATATTTGAAGCTTCATTTTGATAAATAATATCATTGCCAAAAATATCATTTGAAATTATGAAGAAGAACCCTTTTAAATGAATATATCTTAATTTGTTTGGATCTCCATAAGCTGCAGTTCTTGGAAATGCACTAAAGAACGTCATTTGAGAGAGTGCAATACCAAAAAATGATAATGCAACTAAGAATATTAGAATGATTGATGTTACAATAACTACTGCCATACTATTATTATAGCAACTTAATAAAAAAATGGAAGAGGCTACTTAATAAAGATATGAGCTTTAAGTGTTATTGAGTTGAATTTTATGTAATTTTGTTATAATATTAAGTGAAGTTTATGAAATGAGAACTTTATTTATATGGTAAAAAAAACAAGTACTTCAAATGTTATTCTATCGGATTTAGTTGATAAAAAAACAGTTGAAAGAATTTTAAAAACTTTTTATAAAACATTTGGGTTTGGCTGTAACTGTGTAGATGAAAATAAAGTTATTGCACATATTCCAGTCTCTAAATTCTGCAATATGACAAGAAATTCTCATATAGGGTGTAAACATTGTGAAGAGTGTGATAAAGCGGCTTGGAATAGAATTGCAAAAACTGGAAAACCTACAATTTACAAGTGTCATGCAGGTTTAATTGATATGGCAATTCCTGTATTTGCTGATAACAAATATCTCGGTGCTATTATGGGCGGACAAATTTTAACGGACAAGTTAGATGAAAACGAAGTTCTAAAGTTGGCTGAAAAATTTGGTATTGAAAACAAAGCGGAATACGTACAGGCTGCAAAAAATATAAAAAAAATAAAAATGACTGATGCAAAAAAAGCGATGAAGATGCTTGCTTTGGTTGCAGAAACAGTTTCTGAAACTGCATATTCAAAATATTTGTTGCAAAAAGAAATTGATAAAAAAGAATTTATTTTATCTCTGATTAGCGTGGTTGAAAATACAGTATCAAAGTATAAACTC
>CAVFBQ010000198.1:2260-2649 GCA_963620455.1 uncultured Eubacteriales bacterium | reverse complement strand
ACACCTAAACAAGTTTTTCAACTTTATAGTGTTGCGATTGCTTCTTGAATGCAGGGTTTGATATTTATCAAGAAAAGTAAAACCAACAAACAACCCCAACTTAACCCAATCTATAACTTGGTTTTTGTTCATACATTTCCAAAAGTAATATGTTATGGCGGGTAGCATTCCGTAAAGGACAACATCAGGGTTAAATCCGTAATAACCAGTTACGTAATTGTAACACCAACAGCCTTCAAGAATAATAACTGAAAGCATTGCAGCATTTTTGTCTAAAAAGTCTTTTGCTAATTTATAAATGTAAATAAAACCAATAAGAATAAAAGTTTGACTTAACAAGTATACAAAAAGGTCAATTTTAAAAGGCATATAAGCGATGTAAGTTAGCC
>CAVFBQ010000198.1:0-2250 GCA_963620455.1 uncultured Eubacteriales bacterium | reverse complement strand
ATATGACACCTAAACAAGTTTTTCAACTTTATAGTGTTGCGATTGCTTCTTGAACTCACCGTTTTTACAATTGTAACAAAATGTAAATACTTAAAATGTCATGGTAGCAAAAAAAATTATTAGAGGCTTTGTATAATTGCAAGCAAGCATGCTTGTCGCTTAAAGACCATGTAATTACAGGATTTTAGGCACTAGAAACATGAATAAATAAGGAATATAAGGTATCCAAAAATGGTAGATAATAGGTCAGCAGGATTTTACGGAATCGGTGGCTCATTTAATTTCAAGAGTGGTGATATTTCTGGTACAGCAGCTAACCTCTCTGATGACAAAATGGGGCAAGGTAACGAATATTCTCGCAGGGATAAACAAGAAGAAGAAGCTCTTAAAGAGTCGAAAATGCAATTTACCGACCGAAGCGCTCAACTTCGTGCAACACTAAACTCTCTGGCGATGATTAACGTCGCGGGCGTTATCAACACTAAAAAACGACCAACTAGGTTGAATGATGACGACAATTATGAAGATGAAAAGTTTGATGAAAAAGAGTTCTACGCCAAAACTAAAGGCAAGCGCAAAGAACTTTTAGAAAACCATTATATAGACGAAGACGACGAATAACAGTGTTTTAAAATTTTGTATCACCTTAATTAAGAAGAATTCTTATTAAGGTGCTTTGTGTTGTTTGAATTTTAAAAATAACATCTGAATGTGTTTCAGCCCATTTAGCCATAGTTTTTATTTCTTGCTGTTTTGGACTGTAATCATAAGGCATATAGAACCAATATTTGCCCTTTGCAAGCTTATTTAATTCAGTATTTATTGTAACTTCTGACTTGTTTTGTGGTTTAAAAAATAATTTGTTGTGTTTCAAATTGAAAAACAAATCATAATAACAAAATTCTGCATTTGAAGATTCATTTATAACAATCGTTTCATCAGGTTCAATTTCATCTGCCATTTTCATCATCATTTCACGTGCAAAATCACCTTTGTTCAAATTAGGCATTTTGGCAAAATTAACAGCAAAAAACAAATGTGGAATGACAATTAGAGCCAACATAATTCCTGCTAAAACCTTATTTTTTATATCAAAAATTTTCACTGAAAAAATCAAAATAAATGGGATTAAAAATATAATCAAACGTCTTGAATATGGGTAAACATATAAGATTGATGCAATTATTAGCGATGCTTGAGTTAGGACAGAAATTAAAATAAATCGCCAATTTCTATCCTTAAACATCAAAATTATGCCTACAAACATCAACAAGGAAAGTAACGTACAACTAAACATCGGTAAATTTGAAAAGAAATAATGTAAATTATCCATGTTTAATTGTGTAAGATTTGACAAGTCACGTTTTACAAATTCGTTTTGCCAAAAACCAATCATACCAGTAGAGCTTTGCCCATAAGCGTTTAAAACATATAGTTTCAAATACAAAAATACACTCAAAAATATTGGAGCAAACATTAAAAAGAAATTTTTTGGATTTTCGCGTTTAAAACTAAGAGCCATAAACCCAGCAAAAATAACCATTGAAGACATAAAAGAAAACCATGGCAAAATTGCTAAAATACCACCATAGGAAATTATTTTCTTTGTAGAAGTTGTTTGAAAATCAACATTTAAAAATATCCATAACGCACTTAATGTACAAAATACATCTAAAATATATGGTTTAAATTCAAAGCTATAATTAATTAGGACTGGATTTAAACAAAATAACAAAACGGCAATAAGAGTTGTCCATTTTGATTTAAAAAGACTATTACACACAAAATAAAATGCGCCAATTGAAAGCGAACCAAAAACAAAAGGTACTAATCGCAAAACAAAATCACACGCAAACACGTGAGTTTTTACGTTAAAAATAGTCACTATAACTTTTGAAACAACCAAAAACATTGGTGGAGCAACCTGTAAAAATCTAAGCTTTACAAAAAGTTCACCATAACTATTATTTATAATATTCCACGCTAAAGCACACTCATCATGCCACATTGAAGGATTTGAAACTAACCCCTTTAATCTTAACGCAAAGCCTAAAAAAGCTACAAAACCCAATAAAAACCAATATATATTTTTTCTCAAATAACTAATCATAGTAATTCTAGTGTATCATAAAAGATAAAACTAGACGAAAGTGCATTAAAAGTATGATTTTTCAAAAATTGGTAAATTAAAGTATTGTAAAAAAAAGTTTTTTTTGCTATTATGTTGATAACTTATATATAAGATCGTAA
>CAVFBQ010000197.1:0-6940 GCA_963620455.1 uncultured Eubacteriales bacterium | reverse complement strand
TGTCAGCGTTGGTCTTACCAAACTTAAACTCATCAACTGGTGAAAAAGAAAAAGTAGCAAAACTTCAAAAAATTTATCAAAACTTGAATGATGCATTTGGCAGAGCAGAAGCTGTGTATGGTCCCTTTGCAGAATGGCCAGATGATGCATCTGTTTTCTTTGATAGAATGGGTGATTTTCTAAAAATGACAAAAAAGAATGAAAGTTTTCCTACACCAAAGAATTTAACTGGTGCCAATGATGATTATATGGCTTTTCCTGGTTATTATTATATTTTACCTGATGGGGCTGTAATAATAGGAGAATCATTCAGTGATGAATCAATTGGAGAAGATCATGCAATGGATATTCTAATAGATTTAGATGGTTTAAATAAAGGTGCTGGAACATACGGCAAGGATTTGTTTGTATTTAAAGCTTATAGTGTTGAAAATAGAGGTATTCGTCCTGCAGGTGAAGAGGATGCTAGCAGTAATTTGACTAATTTGAAAAATAAATGTTTTAAATTGGGTACTGAATGTGCAGGTTGGGTAATCAAAAATGGAAATATGGATTATTTGAAAGCCGACAACACAGGAAAATGTCCGAACGGAAAAACTTTGGATATAACAACTAATACAACTTGCAAATAAAATTGCTAAAATTTAGATAAATTTTTGATTTTGTCCGTAAAAATACGTACGTATTTTTACGGACGTCATTTTACGGTCTAAATTTTGGAAACGATGTAAAAATATGAAATCAAAAAAGTTTTTATTGTATAATTAAATCATGACAAATAGAGAAAAGACAGCAATTATCATCGGTGCAGGCCCAGCGGGACTTACAGCCGCTTATGAACTTTTAACACAAACAACTAACGTAAAACCAGTTATATTCGAGGAATTGGACTGTGTTGGCGGAATTTCAAGAACAGTATTCTTTGACGGTAATGGAATTGACATTGGCGGACATCGAATGTTCTCAAAGAGTGCTCAAATACTGGATTTGTGGGAAACTTTCTTGCCAAAAGGTAAAAATCCAGATAAAGAAGATGCTGTAATGATGATTAGGCGACGCTTTTCAGAAATTTTGTATTCAAGAAAACTGTTTAATTACCCGATTTCTATGTCATTTAAAACTTTTAAAAATATGGGGCTAAAACGCACAATTAGAGCAGGTTTTAGTTATTTAAAGTCTTGTTTTGTTAAACGTAATGAAATAACCCTAGAAGACTTTATGATAAACCGTTTCGGACGTGTTTTGTATGAAATGTTCTTTGAAAAATACACTGAAAAGGTCTGGGGACGCCATCCTCGCGACATTTCAAAAGAATGGGGCGAGCAAAGAATTAAGGGCTTATCCTTGATTAAAGCGGTTTTGAACGCATTACATTTGACTAAAAAGAAAGAAACAACGCTAATTGACGAGTTTTTGTATCCGAAATACGGTTGTGGTCAGCTTTGGAACTTAATGGCTGATAAAATTACTCAATTAGGTGGTGAAATTCATTATCGTTCAAGAGTTTTAGGGTTTGAAAATGACGAAAACTCAATAAAATCAGTTAGTGTTGAGTATAACGGTGAAATTCAATCATATCAAGCCGATTACGTATTTTCATCAATGCCAGTTAAAGATTTAGTTGCCGGATTACAAAATCAGCCTGAACAAGTTAATGAAGTTGCAAAAGCCTTGCCATACAGGGATTACATGCTTGTAGGCTTGTATGTAGATGATATAAATTTAAAAGAAAAAGGCAAAATCACAAAAGACTGCTGGATTTATATTCAAGAAGAGGACGTAAAAGTAGGCAGAATACAGATTATGAACAACTGGTCGCCTTATTTAGTAAAAGATAAAAACAAAGTTTTTATCAGTCTAGAATACTTCTGTGATGAGGGTGACAGCTATTGGAACATGTCAGATGAAGATTTTGTTAAATTTGCTATTTCAGAGGTTGTTAAATTAGGCATTTTAGACGAAGATAAGGTTATTGCATCTACTCGCTTAAGGGTTAAAAAGGCTTACCCTGCTTATTTTGACAGCTATGAACAGTTTGATATTGTAAAAGAGCAATTAGACAAGTTTGAAAATTTGTATTGCATTGGTAGAAACGGACAACACCGATATAACAACATGGATCATTCGATGCTTACTGCGATTGAGGCTGTTAAAATTCTTAAAGGTGAGTCAACAAAAGAAAATTTATGGAATATAAACGCGGAAAAAGAATATCATGAAAGCAAATAAAACTGCTATAATTTCAATATTTTTCTTTGTGTTAATCACATTAATTAGAGTGCTTAACCACAATCCATGGTATGATGAGGCTCATGCTTGGACAATAGCTGAGCAATTAAATCCAATAGATATGTTTTGGTATGTAAAATCAGAAGGGCATTTGTTCTTGTGGCAACTGCTTTTGATGCCTTTTGCAAAAACTCATTTTATGTATCCATACTCAATGCTGTTGCTAAATTGGGTATTTTGCTTGTTAGCAGTATGTTTGCTATGGTGGAAAGCGCCGTTTAACAATTGGATAAAGTTTTTAATAACTTTTTCTTTTCCGTTTTTAGGCTGTTACAGCGTCGTTGCAAGGTGTTACGCTGTTGGTATTTTCTTATTATTCGCATTGACTGCGATGTTTAAAGACAAGTTTAAATACCCTGTGTGGTATTCAGTTTTACTTGTATTGTGCGCAAATACAAGCGTTATGGCATTATTTGGTGCAACGATGTTTGGAATTTTATTTTTATGGGATTGGTATAAAATCAAGCCTGAAATTCAGAAAAAGAGCATTATTGCAACTGCTTTTATTCTTGTTGTAGGCGTTATTTTAGTTGGCTTGCAGATGTTTACTATTGATTACAGCATAATTTCTGAACGTCACCCTGATAGTCCAATGTTATTGCTTAGAAATGTTTTTATATATCATCAACCAATTTTAAACATTATTTTGCTTGTAATGCTAACTATACCGATGCTTTGGTATTTTGTTAATTCTAAAAAGGTTTTATTCTTTATTGTTTCGGTGTGTACAATGATGTTATATCTTGTATTTGCGCGTTATGGCAGTAATTTTTGGCATTCATATTTCTTTTATATCTATTTGATAATTGCGTTGTGGTTAGTTGAGGTTTTAAATTCTGTAAAAATAAACTCTAAAACTGTTGCTATGATTGCATTTACAATTATTTCTATATTATTATTTAGCCCAGTAATGGAGAAAAAAAATTATCAGTATGTATATAACAATATTGAGTCAAAACAGTTGTTATACTTGATGAATAATGATGCGAATCTTAAAAACTCCCAAATTTTGCACAACAACGCTGAAATGTACACCCTTTTGCCATTTGCGCAGAAAAGTAATTTAAAAATAAAAAACTATTGTTCTTACGAAAATGATGATTACAATTTGCGATATATAGTAAAGGATAATGCCTGTGTAAGGGGCAATGCTATTGGGCAAGCAATGAAGTATCCAAAATTTTTTAAAGGCTTTTTAACTCAACCTTCTTACGCTTTTATTTCAAAAACAAAAAATCCTCAAGCTAAGTCATCATTGGTTTTAGGTGAAGATTTTATGATTTATTTTTCTATCTATAAATGCAGTGACAAGTTCTGTTTTTGGAAGATAGATTTACTTCAAAAGTAATGTTAAGAATGTTACAAAAATAGCGAAAAAATAGCAAGAATCATGGTTTAGATGCCTTATATATCGTGTGTAGGTCTATAAATTTAGAGGCAAATTGTGAAAATTAATCCAATCACAAGTAATAAGGTAGTAAATTTACAACAAGTAAAAAATGTTAAGCAAGCTCCAAAATTAAGCTATGCAACAGATGTAGTGAATATTTCAAAGAACACGATTGGTGTTGAACGTCAAGGTAAAAACCTTCACGTATCGTTTACTGGCAAATTTGCAGATCCGATTGAAGCTGGTGTTCAATTCAAAATTGCAGGTGTAACTCGTCACCAAAAAGGTATGGCAGGCGCTCATGCTGAAGCTACTGATGATAATCTTGTAAAATTAGCAAAATCTGACTGGAAAGACGGTCAAAAATTAGACTACACTTATGATGAATTAACAAAAACTTTAGCCTTAAAAGACCCCCAATTTGGCGAAATTGGTACCGTTCCAACTCCTGTTGCTGAAAAGTTTATGAATGTTATTAACACTGACAAAGATAACTTTCAATTTGAACTTACAAATGTTACAGGTGGTGTAACTTCTGATTTTCCAATTATCGCTGCTAAAGCAAATTTAAAGTATACTGGTAAAGATGACAAAGTAAAAGAAAATGCAAGAACTGAGTTCAATGCGATGATGGATTCAAAAGATGTTAAGGTTGCATCTTCTGTAACTCCTTACCAACCTAAGTTTTCACCTAAACAAATTTTAGAAACTATCTTTGACGTAGAAGGTAAAAGAAACGGCTTAGGTGAAGTAAGAAAGATTAAAGATGCCGTTGATACAATCGTAAAAGAACTACAAGACCCTAAAAATAAAAATATCTTAGTTGTAGGTCACTCATCTCCTGATGGTGATGCTGTTGGTTGTGTAATTGGTATGACATCAGCTTTGAAAGGTGCTTATCCAGATAGACACGTAGATGCTTCTATTGACGATGATATTCCAAATTCCTTCATTCACGTTCCAGGCGTTGAAGATATCAAACGTCCATACAATGCAAAAGCCGTAAATTCTGTTAAAAAGAATATTGAAATGCTTGAAAAAAGTTCAGATCCAGCTGCAAAACAACAAATTGAAATGTTGAATAAAGAAGTTGAACGCTTGCAAGATAAATCTAAATTATTTGATCCTGACACAGTTGACGGCGGTAAGGCAAAGAAATATGACTTAGTAATTATGGTTGACACTCCAACTTCTGGACGTTCAAGCAGAGCTTACAAGCAATATTTTGAAAATGCTGGCAAAACAATCTTTATTGACCACCATCCATTGAAAGAGGCTGAATGGGCTGATTCTAAAGATAAGTTAGGCTTTGATATGGGTAAAGCTATTCAAGAAAAATTAGCTTTGGTCGTTGATTCAGTTCCGGCTGCAACTCAAATTGTTACTGCAGTTTGTGATAAGGCTGGCATGTTAGGCGAAATGTTTAAAAATTCAGCAGAAAACGCTAAAAAGTTTGTAGCAGGTATTGTTACAGGTACTCAGACAGATACTTGTGCATACAAAAATCAAGCTAATTATCACCCGTCAGAAGCAAAATTGCCTCAATCTCAAAAGGCTAATTATTACCCAGAAGGTATGTCAAATTACTTGATTGACAAACTTGATGGTGATATTAATAAAAAATGGATGAGAGAAAACTTATTCTATGAATTGCCAAACAATCCAATTACAAACAATTTAGGACCCAAAGATGCTGTTTTAAAAATGGCTCTAAGAGGTCGTGAAATGTATCCTGAAATTGGCTTAGGCATTATGAAGGTTAGATATGATGTTATGGATAACATTTTGCAAGAAGCTAAAAAGCAAGATAAAAACGTTACTATGACAGATGTTTATAATTCATTCAAAAATTCAGAAGTAAATGCAGCACTAAAGGCTGACCCTAAATTCTCAAAATCTAATCCAAATCCTGTGACTGATGCAGAGAGGGCTGCAGAAACTTATCGCTCACCTTATGATTCTGACAGAGTTGCAGTATTTATGGCTCAAAACCAAAAACAAGGAACTTTAAATAAGTTCTCTCAAATTGCAGATAAAAATATGATTAGTTTCTCATTCCGTTCAGGTGGAAAAACTAATGCCGCACAAGTTTTAGCAACTGTATTTGGTGGTGGTGGTCACGCAGCAGCAGCAGGTGCAAACATTTCAATGCGTGATTTGACTTTTAACTCAAAATTGACTGTAAAGGTTGACGGACAAGTTGCTAACGATGCTAAAACAATTTATGACGCAGCAAATAATAACGTAAATGTTTCAAATAACAACAAGATTAGCTTCAAAGATAAATCTAAAATGATGAAGAAAATAGAAATTGAAATGAGCCAAGATTGCACAGGTAGAACTTGCTCAGAATTGATTAGAGATGTGTTGACTGAAATGAGAAAAGCAACTCCAATGCCTCAATCAAGACCACGTTACCCACGTCATATTGCAGAAGATAACGTAATTCAATTTCCAAAACAAGTAGCAAATAATTAATGATAAAAGTCGGTTTGAACGCCGACTTTTTATTATGGTTCGTGTTAGAATAAATCTATGACTTTAATCAAGAAACATTGGATTTCCATTTTAGGTATATTTTTGTGGTGTATAATCACTATGATTCGATTATATCACCATTTTCCTTGGTATGATGAAAATCACGCTTGGACAATAGCGCAAGATTTGAACTTGATTGAAATTATTAAACTAATGAAATACGAGGGACATACAATTCTTTGGTATTTGTGCTTAATGCCATTTGCAAAGTTTGATTTAGGTTATCCCTATTCAATGTTGATGTTAAATTGGTTTTTCTGTTTTATTGCAATTCTAATTTTGTGGTTTAAGTCGCCTTTTAATAACTGGATTAAATTTTTTATTTCATTTAGTTTTCCATTTTTAGGATATTTCCCTGTTGTTGCAAGATGCTATTCAATGGGCATAATGTTTTTGTTTATGTTGTGCGCGATGTATAAGAATCGTTTAAAATATCCAAACAGGTATGCCATAATCTTAGTGTTATGTGCAAACACGAGTGTAATGGCACTTATTGGTGCAATGATATTAGGAGTAGAGTTTTTATGTGGATTAATAAAGAATAAATCAAAAGAACCTTACACTTATGGAATAGTATTGGTTGGCGTAATACTCGTAATGCTACAATTGCTTCCAATATTAACTGTAGGAAATGTTGCACCTTCTTTATTGAACGATTACAGCTTAAAAACTTTGCTTACAAGCGCTAATATTATTAAATTATTGTCAGCTGTATTGATATAC
>CAVFBQ010000196.1:0-3459 GCA_963620455.1 uncultured Eubacteriales bacterium | reverse complement strand
GGTTTAAACAAGGCATTTTTATACATGTATTTATCAGGCGTACAGACAACTAACATTTATAATGTTCAACCAGCAAAAGCAAAGACTTCTGCTGGCGTTCATGCATCTTATGCCTATAATCCTATTACTCGTCCGTCATTTACATCTTATAATCCCGTAAACATTGCCAAGACTCAATTAACAACGAAAGACGAAATAAAAAAATACTGTGATATATCTGCAAACCTAGATAAGGATGCAAAAGTAGCTCTTGATTATACTTTAAAATCAGGAATTTTGTTGAGTGACAAGTCAAATGATAAATCTACTGCTCTTGATAATTTGTACAAAATGATGACAACAAAACGTGCAGACGGATTAGATACAAGAACAATGTTAAACGATACAATTAAAACTATTGCGAACCCTTGTATCATCACTCAACACTTTGGTAACTTACCTGAAAAATTAAAACCAACAATTCAAGCATACGACCCAACAGCAGAAGAAGTTACACATTCAGGTTGCTGTGTTGCTGCTAGTATTGAATATAACTTAGCAAGTCAAATGCCTGCGGAATTTGTTCGTGTTGCAGAAGGTATTTCATCAGAAAAAATGTCTGTTAATAAAACAATTGATTTAAAAAATCTTTGTGAAAGTAAAGATGATGCAAAATGGTTGTTAGATAACTTCAAAATACCATATCAAATAAAGGATAATAATAAAGCAGATGTAACAATTGCTCCAGACAAGAATGCAATTATACGAGCACATATTCAAACTGTAGACAAAGATGCACTAGAACGTTCACCATTAGATGTTTTAATGCAATCTACATTTATGAATGTTGGTTCACAACAAACATACAACACATTGAATGATACACGCATTGCATCTTTTGGACCTGGAAATAAAGGCTTAGTAGAAATAGAAAAAACATTTACTGAATCTGTGGTTACTGATTCTAATAAAACTTCAGTTACTTTCCAAGATTTACAGGAAGCAACCGATAAAAAAGGTAATCCAACAGCGAAATTAGTAGGTTATAAAGCTGATTTTAACGTTGTAAAAAGAAGTTTATTAAACTCAATGGCATCAGGTCAAAATGTTATCATTGGTTATACATCTACTGATGAAGATAACAATATTATTAACGGTCATGAAATTACTGTTATTGGTGCGAAAGTTGCGCCTGATGGAAAATTAATATTTGTATGTAATGATACTGATGATGATTTAGCAGCTCCAGTTGAATATCACGAAGATTATATTATTCCTCGTATTCACCACGTAGGCTTACCAACAGAAGTTGTGGATGCGGATAATAAGTTAAAATCTATTGCATAATATTAAAACTTCTTAACTTTTTGTATTGCTACTATTTATTTGTATGCTATAATCTTTTTGAAATTGGAGTATGACATGACAATATTAAAAAAGATTGATTCACCATTCGATTTAAAAAGGCTATCATTAGACGAAATGAAAGCCCTAGCTAAAGAAATCAGAAATGGTATTTTAAATAGAGTTAATAAAATTGGCGGTCACTGTAGCCCAAATTTAGGTATTGTTGAAGCTACTATCGCGTTACATTATGTATTTAATTCACCTGTTGATAAGTTTATTTTTGATGTATCACACCAATGTTACACACACAAAATGCTTACAGGCAGAAAATCAGGTTTCGTTGGAGATATTATTAAAAACATCTCAGGTTTCTTCAACCCTAGTGAATCAGAACATGACACCTTTGTTTTAGGTCACACTTCGACATCATTGAGCCTGGCTTCTGGTGTGGCAAAAGCGCGTGATATCAATGGTGATAACTACAATGTTATTGCATTAATTGGTGATGGTTCCTTAAGTGGTGGTGAAGCTTTTGAAGGTTTAAACAATGCAGCAATGCTTAACAGCAACTTCATTATCATTGTAAATGATAATGAAATGTCTATATCTGAAAACCAAGGTGGTTTATATAAAAATTTAGGTGAATTAAGAGAGTCAAATGGTACATGTCAAAACAATTTCTTTAAAACATTTGGCTATGACTACCATTATTTAGAAGAAGGTAATGACTTAGAAAAATTAATTGATTTATTTAGCCAAGCTAAAGATACAACAAAACCTGTCGTACTTCATATTCATACTCTAAAAGGCAATGGTTATACCCCTGCAGAAGAAAACAAGGAAATGTTCCATAATACTGTTTCAGGCAGAATTAATGGTAAAACTCCAGTCATTCCTGCAAGTTTACCTGAAACTTATGGAAACATCACAACTGATTTTATCTTAAAAAAACGAGAAAAAGATAAATCAATCGTTGCTATTACAGCTGCGACTCCAGGTGGTGTAAGTTTCACAAAAGATTTTAGACAGAAAATGGGCGATGCTTACATTGACGTAGCAATTTCTGAAGAACACGCTATGGGTTTCACTTCGGGCTTAGCTAAAAATGGTGCAAAACCTATTTTTGCAGTTCAAAGTTCATTTGTTCAAAGAACTTATGACCAAATTTCTCAAGATATTGCACTAAATAACTCTCCCGTAACTGTTATTGTGTACTGTGGTGGTATGTCAGGCATTGACATGACTCACTTAGGAACATTTGATATTTCAATGATTAGCAATATTCCTAACGTTGTTTATCTTGCTCCTACAAATAAAGAAGAATACTTGAGCATGTTAGATTGGTCAATTGAGCAAGTAGAACACCCTGTATTTATTCGAGTTCCTTTAGGTGAACCGGTGTCTACAGGCAAAAAAGATAAAACAAATTATTCAAATCTTAATAAGTATCAACTTGTTGAAAAAGGTTCTGAAATTGCAATTGTAGCATTAGGTACTTTCTTCCAATTAGGTGAAAAAGTTTCAGCAAGATTAAAACAAGCTGGATTTAATCCAACATTAATCAATCCAAAATATATTACTGGTATTGATGAAGACTTGTTAGAAAGTTTAAAAGATACCCATAATCTTGTAATTACATTAGAAGATGGCATTTTAGATGGTGGTTTTGGTCAAAAGATTGCAAGTTTCTATGGTGATTCAGAGATGAAAGTCCTTAATTACGGTGGAAAAAAAGAATTTACAGATAGAACAAAAGTAACGGACTTGTATGAAAGATATCACTTAACTCCTGAATTAATTTTTGAAGATGTAATGAAACAACAAGCTGGTAAATTATTATATGCCTAAAAATGTTTTAATTATTTCAGCAAGTCCACGAAAAGGTGCTAATTCCGATACATTATGTGATCAATTTTACGTTGGAACGCTTGATGCGGGTCATAATGTTGAAAAATTTTTTTTGAAGGATAAAAATATAAACTACTGCACAGGTTGTGGCTATTGCACAAACAATCATATTTGCGTACAAAAAGATGATATGGTAGAGATTTTAGACAAATTAGTTAATGCTGACATTATTGTTTTATCATCGCCAATCTATTTTTACTCAATCTGTGGTCAATTAAAAACTTT
>CAVFBQ010000195.1:0-4142 GCA_963620455.1 uncultured Eubacteriales bacterium | reverse complement strand
ACACTCCTTTTAAGTACTACCTATCTGTAATTTTAACTATTAAAGATGAAGCTCAATATTTAAAAGAATGGATTGAGTTTTATTTATTACAAGGTGTTGACCATTTCTATATTTATGACAACGAAAGCTCTGATAATATCAAAGATGTATTACAACCATACATAGAAAAAGGACTACTTACATACGAAATCTTTGAAGGTGTCGATATGCAATACAACATATATAATAAAGCTCTTGAAGACAACAAATTTGAATCAAAATGGCTTGTACCACTTGATACTGATGAATTTGCGTATGCACCAAATTACAAAACTCTAAAAGATTACTTAAAAGATAACGAGCAATATAACCAAATTTATATGTATTGGTACATATATGGCAATTCGGGACACCAAACCAAACCCGATGGTTTAGTCATTGAAAATTATGTAATGAGAGAAAAAGTACCTAGCGGACCAACAAAAGCTTTTGTTCAAGGTACAAAAACAATAATAATGCTTGTTCATAAACATTCCGTTATTGGAAGTACAAAATTCACAACGCCTGATGAAATCCGATGTAACCACTATTTTGGAAAAAGTGTTGAAGAATTCAAAGCAAAAAAAATTAAAAGAGGCTCTATTGATGGCTCAACTATTGATATGACTATGTACAATCGCTTAAACAGAAACGAAGTTGAAGATTCTATGTCAAAAGAAATTATTAAAAAAGTAAAAGAAAGATTAGG
Source organism: uncultured Eubacteriales bacterium (assembly GCA_963620455.1). Classification (GTDB taxonomy): domain Bacteria; phylum Cyanobacteriota; class Vampirovibrionia; order Gastranaerophilales; family Gastranaerophilaceae; genus UBA6984. The sequence continues at coordinate 3,415 of CAVFBQ010000195.1, read as the reverse complement.
ATTATAAAATGAAAACTTGCTATTTATATTTTTACGACGGACATTTGTCTGTTTCACCTACAACAATTAGTCTTGCACAAGCTATGGGTAAAATTTTCGACAAGGTTGTTGTGTTCTGCAAAAATACAGCATTTGACAGATATGAATTTAAAGAAAATAACGTTGAAGCATACTACATGAACGACCACTTTTTATTCAACCGAAAAGTAGGTAGAACAAGATTTTTCTTCGGCGTTTTAAGATATATGTTCAAAAATGGTTATTCTAAAAATGACATGTTTATCTGCATTGACGATAGACCGCTTAAATATTGCAATCTAATTTACAAATGGTTCAAAATTCCGTTTGCATTCCTATCACTTGAACTTTTTGCTGGTAAAAAATATAAAAAAGCCGATGCTAAAGCGTTCCAAAACACCAAAGCAATACTTATTCAAGATGATGAAAGATTGAAAACCCTTTTAAACAAGTTAGAAGCTGAAAATCTTTCTGTACCAGTGTTTAACGCTCCAAACATCTCTATTGATATTGACAAGCAAAATCCTAATTTAGAAAATATGACAAATCAATTCGACATTCCTCAAGACAAAACTAAATGCGCTTGTATTGGTATGATTTACGATTTTGTATACTCCTACGAAATTGCAAAAGTGTTTCACAACATAAATAATTCTGCCCTAATTTATCACGACAGAAGAGAAATCGACAAAAACGATGATTACATAAAGAAAATTCTTGAAGCCAATCCTAACATCTATTTATCTAGTAAAGTCTACAACTACAACGACATAGGCTACGTTTACGACGGAATTGATATCGGCATAGCTTGTTATCGTCCGTCTGACAACAAATATGACCAAATCGGGCATTCTTCAGGCAAATTAACCTTCTACTTAAAATACAAAAAGCCTGTTATCGTTAACAAACTTGACGGTTACTCTGATATAGTTGAAAAATACGATTGTGGTGTAATTATCAACGACATTAACAATGTTGAAGAATGGCAAAATGCGGTTAATAAAATTAACTCAAATTATCAATATTATAGCGAAAATTCCGACAAATGCTATATGGAAGAGTTTGATTTCATGACAAAAATTAAACCCTTCTTAGATTTTTCAACTGAATTAACTAAAGGTTAGGTCGAATTATTTATACATATAAAAAGTCGCGCCTGAAAGTTTTTCAGGCGCGACTTTTTATAATCTTTTTATTTTTTAAAATATTGTTTTATAACATTGCAAATATTTTTCACATCTTCACGAGTTAATACTGGGTAAGAAGGCAAATTCATACCTCTTAAAGCAATATCTTCTGCAACTTTATGTTTTGAGAACTCATGAACATAAACTGGCATTGTATGAATTGGGTAGAACGTTGGTCTTGTTTCTACACCGTTGATTTTTAAATATTCACGTAAATCATCACGCATATCAGCTTTTTCAACTAAACAAGATACCATCCAGTATGTGTGGAACACGTCTTTTGTTTCTTTATTAAATGAAAGAGGATAATCTTTTAATTCTTCCATATACCAATTTGCAATTTGTCTTTTCTTTTCAATAAAACCTTCAACTTGTTCTAATTGTGCAAGCCCGATTGCAGCTTGAATATTTGTCATTCGGTAATTAAAACCTAAAATATCATTCCAATATTCTCGATATTTTGCATTGCCCTGATTTTTATATCTACGTAATCTGTCCGCCAAAGTTGCATCACTTGTTACAACCATTCCGCCTTCACCACAAGTCATTGTCTTGTTACCGAAGAATGAGAAACAACCTACATCGCCAAAGCTACCTACGGTTTGACCTTTGTATTTTGAACCTATTGCTTCAGCACAATCTTCAATTACGTACAAATTGTGTTTTTTAGCAATCTCCATAATTGCGTCCATATCGCAAGGATGACCGTACAAGTGAACAACTACTATCGCTTTTGTTTTGTCAGTAATTTTAGCTTCAATATCTTTTGGATCCATTTGCCAAGTATCAGGCAAACTATCTATGAATACGGGCTTTGCATTTACAACCAAAACTGGATTTGCAGATGCGATATAAGTAAACGTTGGAACAATAACTTCATCTCCTTCACTAATACCAAGAGCTACCAAGGCTAAGTGAACAGCTACTGTACCGTTACAAACACTTGTTGCATAATCTACTCCGATGAATTTTGCGAAATCATCTTCAAATTTGCCTATAAATTTACCTTTTGAAGAAATCCAAGTAGAATCTAAACATTCATCTACATATTTCTTTTCATTTCCTGTCAAAGACGGTTGATAAACAGGATATTTAATTTTTACGGGATTTCTATCATCTGATTTGTCCATTAAAATTTCTGATTCTTTTTCTGACATATTCAAACCTCACTTGTGATGAACATTCTCATGATAGCATGAATACTTAGAAAATGTTGTGTTATTTTTCTAAAATATTTCCTTGATTTATTTCTTTATGCAAGATTTTCATGGTATGATATTATCAACGAAAATGTTTAAGGAGAAAAAATGAAAAAAGCATTAATTACAGGGATAACAGGGCAAGATGGCTCATATTTAGCAGAACTTTTATTAGAAAAAGGTTATGAAGTTCACGGTATCAAAAGACGTTCTTCATCTTTTAATACCTCAAGAATTGACCACTTATATCAAGATATTCACAACAAAGACTCAAAATTTATACTTCATTATGGAGATTTGTCTGACTCATCAAACTTAACAAGACTTGTTCACGACATTGAACCAGATGAAATTTATAACCTAGCAGCTCAATCTCACGTAAAAGTTTCTTGGGATTGTCCTGAATACACCGCAGACTGTGATGCTTTAGGTACATTAAGACTTTTAGAAGCAATCAGAATGAACCACTTGGAAGATAAAACTAAATTCTATCAAGCTTCAACCTCTGAACTTTACGGTTTAATTCAAGAACCTATCCAAAAAGAAACAACTCCGTTCTACCCTCGTTCACCTTATGCAGTTGCAAAACTTTATGCATACTGGATTTGCGTAAACTACAGAGAATCTTTCGGATTGTTTGCATCTAACGGCATTTTATTCAACCACGAATCTCCAAGACGTGGTGAAACATTTGTAACTCGTAAGATTACAATGGCTGCAACTAAGATTAAAGTTGGTTTACAAGATAAATTATACTTAGGTAACTTAGATTCTAAACGTGATTGGGGCCACGCTAAAGATTACGTAGAAGGTATGTGGAGAATCTTACAACAAGACCACCCAGACAACTACGTTTTAGCAACAGGTGTAACAACTTCTATCAGAGATTTCTGTCGTATGGCATTTGAAAGACTTGGTATTGAATTAGAATTCGTTGGTACAGGTGTTGATGAAAAAGGTATCGACAAAGCAACAGGAAAAACATTAATCGAAGTTGACCCACGTTATTTC
>CAVFBQ010000194.1:0-3693 GCA_963620455.1 uncultured Eubacteriales bacterium | reverse complement strand
TTTTGATTTAGATACCGGTAAAAACATTGTAGATGCTTTAAAAGCAGATACTGAAGATGAAGTTTTAGAAGTAAAAGAAGACACTGTTGAATTAGAAGCTCCAGAAGTTGAAGAAGACGTAATGTCTACATTCGCTGATGAAGAAGAAGTTACAACAGAAAAATTCGATAGCACTATGAAACCAAGTAGCGATTTTGAAAACAACATGGCTGATGATACTTTCCAACATGCAGTTGTTGAAAATTATGCTAATGATTTATACAATTTTGAAGTTCCAAACAATGTTGCCGTTTTGAAAAAATTAATTGCAAAACTTCCATCAGGTGTAACTCGTCAAACAGGCGCACAAATTATTAAACAAACTATGGAAGCATTGGGAATTTCAATGAAGAGTGTTCTTCAAGAAGCTCAACAATTACAAGAACAGTTGAGTTCTTCTACAAAAGAATGCCAAGCTACAATTTCTGAATACAAAAGACAAATTGTAACACTTGAAGAACAAGCTCAAAGCTACAAAAAACAATATAACAACTTAAACGAATTAGTAAGTTTATTCATCAACACTGAAAACTAATCGCTGAGTTCTCTAAATATTTTTATAAGGCGGAGCTTTTGAATAAAAGTTCCGCCTTACTATTACCACTATTACAAACAAAAAGGGATATTAAAATGGAAGTAAAAGGTATAATTTTTGATTTTAACGGAACCTTGTTTAAAGATTCTAAGTTGCACGAAGATGCTTGGAGAGATTACTCTGCAAAACTTAGAGGAACTCCTTTTTCTGATGAAGAAATGCACAAATATATGTTCGGACGATCTAATGAAGAAATTATAACTTACGCTATTGGCAGAAAACCAACACCAGAAGAATGTTTAAAATGGGCTAATGAAAAAGAAGCGTACTACCGCGAAATGGTTTTAAAAGACCCTAAAAATATCAAACTTGTTGAAGGTGCAGAAGAATTTTTTGATTACATTTGTAAAAAAAATATTCCACACACAATTGCAACAGGTAGCGAAAAAACAAATGTTGATTTCTTTATAGAAACTTTCCATTTAGATAAATGGTTTGACATAAATAAAATTGTTTATGATGATTACAAAATTGCAGGTAAACCAGATCCAGCAATTTATTTGAAAGCCTTAGATATTTTAAAATTAAACCCTGCACAAACACTTGTTTTTGAAGATTCTTATTCTGGAATACGCGCAGCAAACGGCGCTCATATTGGAAGACTAGTTGCAATCAACGACAACCCTAACACCTTCCAACACAAAGATGAAGTTTATGCAATAGCTAAAAACTTTATCGGTGCAGAAAAATTTTTAAATGACTAATTAAACGATTGTTCTTTGCAAACGTTCAACACGATTTTCAGACAAGATATTTTTCAATTTCATGATTGCTTGAGCGTGAAGTTGGCAAACACGAGATTCAGAAACTTCAATTGCATCCCCAATTTCTTTCAAAGTCATATTTTCATGATAGTAAAGAACCATAATCATACGTTCACGTTCAGGCAAACGTTTCAAAGCGCTTTCTAATTCAGATTTGACATCTTTTTCCTCCAGCGCCTCAGCTGGAGTCAAACGGTGCTCATCTTGAATTGTATCAATTATTGCTACGCTATCATCAGAAGTTCCGCGTTTTTCGTAAATAGAACCGATTGAAGTGTCTTCCGCTAGAATTTGGTCAACTCTTTGAGGCTCCATACCTAAGAAGTCTGCAACTTCAAGAGTTGTAGCAGGTCTTCCGAACTTTTGACGTAGTTGTTCTTGTGCTTGTTTTACATCTTTAATTTTTCGTCTTGCACTTCTTGGTAAGAAATCTTGAGAACGAATTTTGTCGATAATATTACCACGAATTCTCATTAAGGCATAAGTTTCAAAACGAGCGCCTTTATCTGGAGTATATTTCTCGATTGCATCAATCAAACCTTCTACCCCATAACTTGAAATATCTTCAACTGAGAATGTTGGAGGCAAAGAAACCTTAACACGACCTACTACGTATCGAGTTAAGTAAATGTATTGCACAATCAAAGTATCTCTGACTTTTTTGTTAGAACGATTTTGGAAATATTCCTTCCAAAGAGTCTCTAATTCTTCGTCAGAAAGCCTTTTTATATTGTTATAAGAATTATTATAAAATTCCTCTGCCATCTCTCAAGTCCAAAATGTGGTCTTTAATCCTATTACATTATTATTTTAAAGGAAATGAAAAAGATATCATCATTTAAAAGGAGGATATTAGTAAAGGGCGATTAAACTTTTAAAAAGTTTAATCGCCCTTAAAACCCTTTTATTCTTTAACTTTAGTGTTATCAATCGTTGCTCTAACCGATGCTTTTGGAACTTCACTTTCGTTGAGGAAGTATTTGACATTATGTCCGTCATATCCAGCAGTAACACCTTTTGGTAATTTTTCATTATCTTTTAATCCTAAATCCTGCTTAACTTTTGCATTAAGCTGAGATTCTGTTATGTAGGTATTTTTGCCAAATGTTTTGACGGGTATTAACGTTTCACCTAAAGTTGGCTTGCCTGTTTTTTCATCGGTAACAACAAGTTTTCTAACCTTATTTCCGTTATCGTCTTTATAAACACCTATTTGAACATCTTTTTTACCGTCAACGGTTCGTTCATATATTCTTGTTTGTGCAGGAAAATCTCCTGAAATATATTTGTTTTTACCAAATGTCTTTGTTGCAGCAAGAGTATCACCCTCTGTACCGTCAGGGTTCAATTCGTGACGGACTTTTCTGCCGTGTTCATCTTTGCGCACAACAATTTGAGTTTTTTCACCATCTACTGAACGTTTAAAGACTTTTCCATCTTGCCTTTTAGTTTCTGACTTTGTTTCTGCTGGTTTTTCCTCTGGTTTTGTTTCTTGAGGCTTTTCCTCTGGTTTTGTTTCAACAGGTCTGCCCAAAAGTCCAGAAATTTTATTCCAAGATTCATCACTCAAAGAGAAAGAGCCTTCTTTTGTTTTAAAATTTGTCTTCCAATTTTCTTTTTGGTCGATAGTCGAAACATCATTACCACCCGTAAAAATACTTGCTTTGGGATCGTTTGGATTTGCTTTATTGTGTTGATTTATACTTTGTTGTTCATCATCAATTTCTTGAACAACTTGTTGCCAAACAGAAACATCTATTTTCTTGCAATCATCTTTGCTCAAACCTAATTTTGTTGCAACTGCTTGAGTAAGACCTTGTTTTTTACCAATTTGAATATCTACCATAATTTAGTTCTCCTAAAAGTCACAGTTCGACATGATTATAAAACATGTGAAGAATTAAAGTTGCCCAAATTTCAAAAATTGATAAAAAACTTAAAAATTTATAGTGTTTTTAGATATTCAATAATATCGTCTGATTCGTACATCATAACATTTTTGTCATTATCAAACAAAAACGGTACTTGACGCTTTCCGCCTAGTTGAATTAACTCATCAAGATAGTGAGTTTCATTTATATCAAGCAAATTATATTTTAAATTTGTAGTTTTCAAATAATCAATAACCTTTTGACAATAAGGACAAGTCGGTAAAATAAATATATTTAGCATAATTTCTCCTTTTTGAATATTTTAGAAAATTCAAAAATAAAAAACTATTCTCTTGTAGGGCATAAAATATTAAAAAAAACTAAAGAACACTATTAAAAGCTCAAAATTAGTAGTATAATAAAC
>CAVFBQ010000193.1:945-14262 GCA_963620455.1 uncultured Eubacteriales bacterium | reverse complement strand
ATTATCAGGTGATACAAATTCTAAAATCTCTTCATTCAAGTGAATAGAGAATTTTTCTAAAGATAAAGAAGAAAACATTGCATCTGGAGATATAGCTCTGATTAGGTTTTGTTGCAAGTTTTCTAGTTCTTTTAGACCTGCTGACATTTTGTCATTCAAGTTTTTTCTTTGAGATGAACCTGCATCTTCAAGCTCCAATTGAGTTTTAATCTTTGCCATTTTTTTCTTTTGTTCTCTTATTTTTGCTTGAATATCACGACAAGTTTCATAAGGTGTTAATTTAGCAGAAAGCATTTTCTCCATTTGACTTTTGAATGCTGAAATATTTACAACATCATCAAATGCATTGTCGTCATCTGCATCTTTTACGAATATGCAATTGAATTGGAAACCTTCATCACTTTCAACCTCGTTCATACTGTATAGTTCCCAACCATCTGCAGACATTTCGTTCAATAAATTTTGCAACGGTAATGTGCTTTCGCTTGGAACTGTTTTGATTACATATTGTAATTTTTTATTCTTATTAAACATTATTTTTATCCTTATAATAAACCTATCTCTATATTATTTTTATATTAATTACTTGTTACCTTTTAATTTGCTGATAACCAAATCAGTTACATCTAAACCGCCAACGAAAATTACGCGGTAATCAAAGATAGCATCTAATTTTTGGTCAACTAAAACTTGTTTAGCTGCTGCTTGAATTTTGTTATAAACATCTTCTTCTTTCTTTAATTTGAAAGTTACATAAGCAGATTGTTTTGCTTCAAATTCTTTTTTTGTTTTTTCTTCAAAGTTTTGTTTTTTCAAAGGTGTATCTAATGCTTTGAATTGTTTTTCTTTATCTACGATAAATTGTTGTAATTCTAAAGCCTTAGCATCAATTTCTTTTGCTGCAGTTTGAGCATAAGCATAATTATCTTGGACTTTTTTATAATCAATAAATCCAACACCTTCAGCCATAGACTTTGCATTAACTGACATTAATAATACTAATGTAAGAGTTAAAACCAAATTTCTTAAATTTTTCATATATACCTCCAATAAATTTAATGTACTAATATAACATGTCACCTACACCAAATGTGAAGTAACCGCTCTTGTTACTACCACCCATTGGATTAGTAAGTGGAATACCGTAATCAATAGACAACGGTCCTAAACCTGGAATAAATACTTTCACACCAACACCAGCAGAAATTGCATAACCTGGTCTATCATACAAGTATGTAGAAAGTGTTGGGTCAAATACTTTACCTGCATCAACGAAGAATGCTAACTTGATATTGTCAAAGAATGGAACTTTCTTAATTCTATCCAAGAACAAGAATGGAGTCGTTAATTCTGCAGAACCCATTATGAATGCAGAACCAGTACCAACACCGCTCATCTTATAACCTCTAACCGTATAAGGTCCACCTAAACGGTAATCCATAACCTCTGGCATTTTGTTTTGACCGTGAATTACGCCACCTGCTTTAGCTGTCAAAGAAAATGCAGATTTGCTCATCACAGGGAAGTACTTTTTAATAGCACCTGTTAACTTACCGTGAGTTTTGTCAAATCCGTTCATCGCAATATTTTCTTCAAATTTTAAGTTAGCAAATACCCCATGCCTTGGATTAACCAATGTATCACGAGAGTCATAAACAAGTCCAGGAGCTAGAGATAAGAACAATCCGCCTTCTAACTGTTTCGCACGTTCTGAAATTGGAACATAATGACTTATATACATTTTTTCAATTTCACGTCTATCACCCTCACGCATATTGATATTTTCTAAACCAATAGTGAATGTCCCTGTCAAATAAGGATTTGTTTTTCCACGACGAGCAACAGTAACTTCGCCACCAAAACGTTGCTCAATTGCAAGCGGAACTTGATATGAACCAAAGTCCCTAAAGAACACTTTACCCATTAAAGAAGTATCAGCATTTAAGAAATAAGGCTCAAAGAAATTTAACTCAGCTTGCAAGTTTGCGTGTCTGATAATTGAAGAATCATTCAAAATTAAACCCGAACCAGCTAAGAAGTTCAAACCAATACGTTGATTTCTTCCTCTAAAGTTGTTATCTGTAATACCTAGAGAACCGAAGAAACCTGTACTTGAATCAAGACCACCACCAACAGAAAGAGTTGCTGTTCTCGCTTCTTGAACGGTGATTGTAACATCATACTTTTCAGGGTCATCATAAGATTGCTCAATGTCTCTGTTTACATCTTTATAAGCCTGAGTAGCATAAAGTCTGACCAAATCAGCTTTGATAAGATTTTCATTGTAAACCATTCCAGGTTCTGTCAAAATATTACGTTCAATTACATAATCTTTTGTTTTTTCATTACCTGAAATCATAATTTTGTTGATAACACCTTCTGACATCTTTAAATTTACGACACCGTCAGGATCGTCATCAAATTCGCTTACTCTAGCTAAAACATAACCTTTTTGAGCATAACAATTTTGGATGTTTTCTATTGCTTCATTAATCTGAATTACGTTTTGAGGTTGACCTCTTAGGGGTAAAAGATAGGATAATATTTCTTCAGTTGAAACAACAGTATTTCCTTCAATAGTAAAATCTGTAACTGGGATATTTTCTTCTACAATAATCCTTAAAGTAATTGTATGGTCAGGGTTTTCAATTGGTACAGCTTTCATTTTATCTGTAAAGAAACCCATTTGATAAATTCTTGTCAAATCGGTTTTTAACAAATCTCTGTTGTACACATCACCTCTATGTAACATCATTTTGTCTAATACATAGTTAGGCTTTACGATATTTGTACCTGTAATTTCAATATCTTTAATGTATTGCTTTTCAGCTTGCAATGCCTCTTCTGGGGTATTAGAATTTTGTTTAATTTCAGATAGGGCTATATTGCTTTGAGAATTAGGATTTGCAGAATTACTATCTATAGCAAAAACGCTTGTCGCAGTTGCCACAAGTATACAAATAGTTAATGATAGTTGGTATATGAATTTACGTGAGTTCAAAACTCCGTTCCCTAATTTGCTTTTTCACGCTTGACTTGCAGCTATATTTATTATTTCATTTCAAACGTGGTTTGTAATATTATCCTAATGACACTATTATAACCCAAAAATTTATCAATAACCACATGTGCATAAAATATGAAATGATTGTTACAAAAGATACTTTATTGAACAATAGCTTAACTTGTGTATAATAAAACTAATGAAAAAATTTACACATATACTTGGATATTTGTCATTGATAGTAATTTCGCTAAGCATGCTCTTTCCATTCTTTGCAATGCTTAATTTAGCTCTTACCCCAAGCAACGAAATTTTTAATACTAGTGGCTCATTTTTTCACACAAATTTAACCTTAGAAAACTTCAGACATGTATTTAAGGAACTTCCAATTACAAGATATTTTGCAAATAGCATGATTGTTGCACTTTTGACAACTATAGGACAAGTTATAATTTCAGCACTTGCGGGTTATTCATTTGCAAGATTGAATTTCAAATACAAAAACTTTTGGTTCCTTGTAATCCTTGTAACAATGATGATACCACCACAAGTTAATATCATTCCACTATTCTTCTTAATGAGAGAATTACATCTTGTAAACACATACCCTGCCTTAATTCTTCCTGGTTTATTCGGCGGATTTGGTGTATTTTTAATGCGTCAATACTTTTTATCACTACCAAAAGACCTAGAAGAAGCTGCAAGAATTGACGGTTGCAACATTTTCCAAACCTTCTTTAAAATTGGTTTACCACTTGCACTTCCAGCCGTTATAACGCTAACCATTTTTACTTTCGTAAGTACTTGGAATAGTTTTATGTGGCCCTTAATCATTACAAATTCAGAAGGCATGCGCACACTTCCTGTTGGACTTGCAATTTTTAAAGGTAATTTCAGAGAAATTACTATGTGGGGCGACTTATTAGCATGCTCTGTAATTTGTACTATTCCTGTTATTGCAATATTCTTCTTAGGCAAAAAATATTTCTTATCCGACTTGCTATCTGGTGCGGTAAAAGAATAATCAAACCAAAGTTGTAGAAATTTACTCTTTTATTATAATTTCAATCTTGCTTAAAATTGCTAAAATTATTATGAAAGAGGTGAAAAACTATGGATAACAAATACGTTGTTGGCATTAAAACCAAAGATTTAAACTTTTGCTCATTAGCAAATTTAGCAATTCTTTTAAACAAAATGGACATTGAAAAACACTCTGTCGCACTTGATTTAAAAGAAGTTGAAAGCGTTACTGAAGACTTTTTTACATTCATTAAAAACTTCTCTGAAACAACAAAATTAACACTTTTGAACATTCCTTCAGAATTGTTCGCACTTTTAAACTTGAGAAGATACGACAAAAATGTTAAAATGTTCAACAACAATCTTGATTTTATTCAAGACAAACACGAACTTGTAAACAGAAAGTTCCACATCGTACACTAATAGTAGGTATCATGGATAAAATAATCAAAAAAATAGTTTATCTTATTTTAGCTCTACAAGAAAAGTTCATGAGAAAAAAACACAAAAAAGCCATTGCGAGTTTTACGAACTCAACATCTAAAACTGTAATGACCAATGGTTGTTCGCTCAATTTAACAGTAAAAACAGAAGAAAACAAGGCTAAACTAGAAAATAATGTCGCTACGATATTAAAAAAGTTTGAAAACATGCCCGAAAAAATGCTTCTTTACATTGAGAGAAACGGTACACCTGTTATCAGAGATGCTCATGCCAGCAAAATTCTTGATATCATTAGAGAAGAACAAGGTTACATTCGTGAACTAAAAGGTATTAAAGCTTTTCTATTAAACTTACTTTTGTTCAAAAAATTTGGGTTCAAAACTACACCAATCTTTTTGCTTGATAATGGTCAATTAGACCAATATGCTATGATTCATCAATTTTACAAATGGTACGCAATGAAAATTGACATGCCAGGATTTGATCCAACAGCTCAAGAAAATTTTAGAAAATTCGTGGATGAAAAAAGCTATTTGAACCTTAATAATCTTTCAGTAGAAGATATTATGGCACTAAACGAGGGAAGCCAAAATGCGATGAAAAAGCTTACTGACGGCGGAGCTTCAGTTTAAAATATTAAATTACAATTTATATATAATCTCCATTAAGGGCTTTTAATGAACAAGGTGCAATTTGTTCGACCTCTCTTATTATAAGATATTACAATTATTTTTCAACTGACTTCAACAATTTTAAGTCTAACAATATTTTTGAAGTATCTTTGATTAGGCCTACACTCCATTTTAGAATTAAAGCACCGCCGACAAAGCCCATTATTGGATCTAAGAATGTCCAACCAATGTACTTACCTGCAAATAATGCAACAATTGCAAAAACTGATGTCAAAGCATCTGTTAGAATGTGCAAATACGCAGCCTTAAAGTTGTAATCTTCATCCTTATGCTTGTTACCGTATTCCATAATTACGACACAAATCAAATTTACGATTAAACCAATTACTGCAACTAAAATTGCCTCGTTAAACGAAATTTTCAATGGATTTAACAATCTTTCGCCAGCTTCTATGATAATCCATATCGCTGTTACTAATAAGAACAATGAGCTTGTATAACCTGCAAATGCAGATATTTTACTAGAAACAAGTTCGCAATTTTCGCAGTTTTGAATTTTGTTGATAAAGAAATAAGCAAAAAATGCTATACCTAAAGCAAAAGCATGTGTTCCCATGTGGCAACCGTCTGCAAGTAGCGCCATAGAGTTACTTATGTAGCCGAAAAAGATTTCTGCAACCATAGTTACAACAGTAAAAATAATTACAATTAAAGTTTTTCGTTCATTTTCAGCGTTAATGTTTTCATGATGATGGTGATGATGCCCTTCACAATGTTCGTGTTCTAGTTCCATATTTATTACCTCAACTGATGTAAATGACCGATAATATCTTCAATTGTTTCGTGGCGTTCTTTTTCAGAAGCATTGTCCAAGCAGTGTTCAATATGCTTTGCTGCCATAATCTCCCAAACGCCTTTTAGAGCAGAAGACACTGAACGTAATTGATTTAAAATCTCCATACATTCTCTATCTTCGACAATCATATTCTTAATTCCCTTAACCTGTCCTTCTATGCGGTTAAGTCTTTTAACTAATTTATCTGTTTCCTCTTTTGTTCTGCAATCTGACATTTATTTCTCCTTTTAGGGATACCCCCTACCCCTATATTATTACTCTTGTTACTTGATTTGTCAAGCCCTTTTGGGTAATAATTTGTAATATAATGCTTCGACAAATACTTAATTTCACTATTCAAAACAAAAACTTTGTGATGTTTATTACTGCACTCATCTATATTATGGGTGTTTTTGCATATTTCACAAACCTTGCCATTTTATTAAGTTTAATTCTTTCTATTTGTGCAATAATCGGTATTTTAAGAAATTTCATTTCAACAAAACTTGTTTTATTTTGGATTTTCATTTTTTATTTTGCGTTTTTCAATTGCACTTTTAGAATTAAAAATACAGATGAATTAATGGAAATTGCTCCACAAAAGAATATTACTCTAACTGGTCAAATCGTAAGCATTCCGAATAGTAACTTTTCAGACAAATCAAAGTTCTTTTTTCGAACAGATAAGGGCAAAACGCTTGTTACAGTGACCTCAAACGATGAAGATTTTTCAACACTTAAAATCGGCAACTACTATGAAATAAGTGGGAAACTTCGCACCCCATTTGAGGCTGTAAACCCTTCGCAGTTTGATTATGGAAAGTATTTGAAAAATTTTGAAACATTCACAGTTATTTATACCGAAAAATCTGGACTAAAACAACTAAATAAACCCTTGAGCTTAAAATGGAAGTTTTTACAAAGTCTGAATAACACTCGTATTGAGATTTTAAACACTCATAAAAAATATTTAAAAAGTCCTAACTTAGAAATACTTGGCGGTATTGTTTTCGGTGATGATGCAGTTGCTCCGCCTGATTATATAAGAACAAACTTCATAAACTCAGGTTTATTACATATTCTGGCTGCAAGCGGTATGAACGTGGCCTTTATTTATGGATTTTGGTTCTTTTTCTTAAGAAAATTGTTCCGAGTTCCCTACAAAATAACCGTTACAAGCGGAATGTTAGTCATTATCCTTTATGCAATGATGACAGGGCTTGGTGCATCTGTTATTCGTGCAACCATAATGATTTTATTCATTCTTGCAGGAAAGTTAATTAATCGGGATACGCACAGTATTGCCCTTCTATCGTTAGTTGCAATGCTAATGCTTATTTATAATCCAACTTATATCAATGACGTTGGATTTCAATTGTCATTTTTGGTAACATTCGGACTTTTCGTTTCTGCAAGCATACTAACAAGCAAGCGAGATACAATAAAGAGCAAGTTAATCGCATTTGCAAAAGATACAGCATTAGTTCCTTTGATTGCACAAGTTTGGGTTGCACCACTACAAATGTTTTATTTTAACACCTTCAGCTTGTACTCTCTTTTTGCAAATATTTCAATCGTTTTATTTTTACCTTTGATATCTTTTGGCGGATTTGTAAGTTCAATCATAGCAATAATAAAACCAATTTCAGATATAAATTGTATGATTTTCGACTTTGTTTTAACTCCATTTTTAAATGCTTTAGTTGCGATTTCATCATACTTTGCGACACTTCCTCATTCACTAATACAAACCACTCATCCAAGTGTTTATCAAGTAATTTTATATTACATAATTGTTTTACTCATCACTCTTTTATTTAAGACCTATTCAAGAAAAACGTTAATATTAACACTAAGTCTAGCTCTAATTTTAGGACTTTCCACAATTAATATACCTAACCAAAACCTTGAAGTTACAGCATTTTCACTTCAAAATGCTGATTCCTTCTTAGTGAAAACACCACAGAATAAATATTTCATAATAGACACCGCAAAATCTGGTTATAAGGGAGGAAAGTCACAAGCGGAAATAATAATTCTAAAATACCTAAAAGATAACGGAATAAAAAAACTTGAAGGTATGATTATAACTCATTTTGACAATGATCACTCAGGTGGCGCGGTTGATTTATATAAAAATTTAAAAATCAAAAATACTTACGTAAACGAATTACACAATAATTCTAAAACTTCAAAAGAAATATACCACTCAATAAAACCGCTAACTTTAGCAAAAAATAATTCTGTAATATATACAGAACCTGACCTTGAAATTCGTACATACCACGCAAACATAGCAAACAACGACAATGAAAGTTCTATAATAACTCTTGTAAAATACAAAGATTTCTCAATGTTATTTATGGGCGATGCAGGATTAATCTCTTATAATACACTTAAAGACCAATTGCCAAAAGACGTGTCAATATTGAAACTTGGACATCACGGTGCAAAAGGGACAATCGATAAAAACATGTTGCAAGAATTAAATCCTAAACATGTATTGATTTCAAACGCTCGCAACGATTACAACCACCCTCATGCTGTAACTTTAAACGTACTTAGAAAATCAAAAGTCTTAAGAACAGATGTTCACAATTCAATAAGGGTTTCCGTTGGCAAAAAGGGTACTCAAATATACTATTTCGACAAAGAATTAAAATCATATCGTAAATTGTAAAAACAACACTAAGTCCTTTAATATAGTAGGTTTTACACTATTAAGATTTGTAAAACTATATCTATACTTAGCTTACAGCCACTTGAGAAAAATGTAAAAATATGTTACAATATTAGTAGAGCGAAAACTTAAAAGCATAGAAAAAGATATACATTCCCCAATTATGAAACGCTCTAGAGTGTTATTCCCCAAGCATTGAAAAAATCGCACCACTCTCCAAAAAAAAGGTATTCAAGTTCCAATATAAATAGCACAAGAGTTTTCTTTGAGAACCCTTTGGTAGCTGTGTCTTTATGGTGAAATTATGAATACTAAAACATTAAAACTTACCCCACCCAAAGTGATTGCAACGGCAATTAATTTGAGCATACTAACTGCGCTGGTTGTGCTGTCAAATAACTTCTTCAAAAGCCCTCCTATTATAGCAAAAGAAGTCAGATTAGCACAGGGAAGTGTTGTATCTCCATTATTAGATAATACTAGAACAAAAGAGGATATAAAAGAGCTTACAATAGAAGAGCAAGCGACAAATTTTAACAATAGCATTAGAAATAGATATAAAAATTCAATGATTTACGATGTTGCTTTAGGCGTAAAGCACATAAAACTAACAAAAACTATAAACGGTCGTCCTGTACGTATAAATGTAGTTGAAATCAATCAAAAATTAAATCCTAATTTACAAATCAATCCCCAATTATCATCATCAAGGTTAGCATCAAAATCAACAATCACAACATTAGCAAGAAAAAATAATTCACTTGTCGCAATAAATGGCACATATTTTAAACCTCAAACAGGTGTTCCTTTAGGAACTTTAATGATTAATGGAAAAATGTACACTGGACCTATTTACAACAGGGTTGCAATGGGTATATTTGATGAAGGCTTTGATATGGCAAGATTAGAGCTTAATGCACAGGTTAAATCCTTCAAAGGCAACATCAAAATTGACAATATCAACCAACCAAGAATGTTATCAACTCATGTAATCGTTTATACTCCAGAATGGGGCTCTTTTGCGCCACCTAGCCCTAAATACGGCAAACAAATCGCCGTAGAAGATGGCAAAATCATTTCTATTGGGGCACAGTCAATGCCAATTCCTCACAATGGTTACGTAATTGTTGGTCCAGAGGAAAGATTATCAAAATTATACAGAGCAAAACATGTTGATTTGGATATAAAAACAATCCCAAATTGGGATAACGTTAAACACATAATCAGCGGTGGTCCATATTTGGTTAAAAACGGCGAAATTTTTGTTGATATGACAGAACAAAAACTTGGTGCAATCGGCGGTAAAAACCCTAGAACTGCAATTGGTTACACACAAGATGGAAACTTTATAATGGTTGCTGTTGATGGACGTGAAGGCGCATCAGTTGGCTTAACATTAAAAGAATTGGCTTGGTTTATGAAATCAATCGGCTGTACAAACGCAATGAACCTTGATGGTGGCGGTTCAACAGTTATGTACGTCAATGGACGCGTGGTTAACATGCCAAAGGTAAAAGGCGGAATAGCCTTATCAAACGCTTTAACAATAGATTTAAAATCGTAAAATATACTTCAGATAGCATATCTTCTTATTTGCACAGGGCTGAATTTCCTAAGGTTTAGCCCATTTTTTTCTTGCAAGAAGTTTTCTCAACATTTTTCAAGTATTTGCAAGAAATTACTAATACTTTCTACTAAGTTTTTACAAAATAAATACTATAAACTTGATTAATAGAAAAAGCTATCAAGCACGTTTAACATAACTTTGGGACGGTTTATTTTTATGAAAAAATTATTAATCATCATAACTTGTATTTTATTTTTACAATCTAACGTTTTGGCACAAAGTCAAAGTTCTAAGACATTAAGCACTATTGAAAACAATCTTTATGGCATCGAATACACAAACCAAAACGATAGCACTAGGCTTGATAGAATTGAGCAAACCGTTTATGGTGAAAAGAAGTCAGGTAGCGTAAAATCAAGACTTGCAAACCTTGACAAAGATATAGCCTCAGAACAAATGGGCAAAGAGGTAACACCTAGAAAATACGCCTTCTCTAATGGTGAAGATGATGGCGACAATTTCTATTCTCCTAAAACTCAACAAAATCAACAATTAGCACAACAACAACAAGAATACTTGGAGCTAGAAGAAAAGGCTGACCCTAGCATTGAATACCCAGTTGTTGACACTCTTGAACAAACTGCATTTGGTAAATGTTATAAACATATGGAAATTAAAACAAGACTTAGTAACCTTGAAAAACAAGCTTTCCGCAAGACTTATGCAAACGATGATTTAGCAGTTCGAGTTGACAGACTTAAAGATAAACTTGCTTACAACGCACCTAAAAACTCAGACGAAGCTTATTTTTCACACAACGACTACTATCAAGATGAAAGTTATTTGGCAGATAATCCTCAAACACAATATCCTGACAATTATTTTTCTCCCAAAAATGTTCAACAAGAAAGCTATAACAACTCAATTCAACAGCAAGACAAAAGCTGGGATAGACAAATTTCTGACAGAGATTTTCGTTCAAAATTAAACAAATTAGAAAAAAATGTATATAAACAAAGTTATTCCAACGACACAGTAGACAGACGTTTAAGCCGTTTAGAAAGTACCGTTTTTAATTCTAACTTTAGCAAAGAAAGTGATTCGTCAAGATTAAGCAGGCTTTACGGCGCTGTTAATGCTCAAAAAGTTGCTAAAAAATATGATTCAAATGGATTTCAACAAAAAATGGCAACTGCCCTTCAAATCGGTTTCATGGTTCTAATGGTTGTTGCAATGATACTTTAAACTTAAAATAATGTAATATTTAAACTCTCTACTTAAAATCTAATAATATCAACTATTTAAAGCATTTTAAAGGATGGAAATATTTGTATAATGTTAAAAAGTTGATTTTTGATTCAAAATCATTAAAATTGAGTTAGGGAGTACCATGAATGAGAAAAAAACTATTATCAGCATTAATAATTTGCATAATGGCGTTCACCGCAAATAGCGCTCTTGCTTACACAGAGGCTATTACACCACTTGTTGCTCAAGGTATTAAAAAATACAAGCAAGGCAACATCACTGGTTGTATTCAAGATTTGACAAGCTATTTGAAACAAACAAAAAAATACGATAATCAAGTTGTGTACTACTATTTAGGTATGGCATACACAAAAGCCGGTGACAAAAATAGAGCAGAATTTTGTTACATAAAAGCAAACCAATTTAATCCTAACAACACTTTGGGCAAATATGCAGCAAGAGGTAGAGCTTGCATAAATGGTGCTCCTGCTTGCTATGAACCAACTGAGCAAAAGAAGGTTCAAGAAGCTCAAACAGATTTAGACAGATTTATCGCTGCACCGTACGGCAACGGCTTGTCTGCCGACCTAAACAAGGAAATTGAAAGAAAAAGAATTGAACGTTTAAGAAAAGAAATGAACTCTGAAAATGAGCTTAATAAGTACGAATTTAAAGACTTTAAAGATTTTTCTAACAAAAAAAGTTCAATTGAAAACAACACTCTTAGACTTTTAGGCAAAACAACAAACTTGATTGCATCTTCACAACCAAGCGATGAAGAAGTATTAAAAGCTATAAGAGTCTTGAATGATGCAGGTTTAGGTAATATTGCAAAACAAGCAGAAATGGCTCAACAAGCTCAAGAATCAAGAATTGAAAGAGTGCCACAAAGTAATGTGCAAACAACTTCTACTACTGAAGTAAGAAGTGAATACAAACCTGACGTTACTAGAGAAGAATTCCAAAGACAAATGCAAAGAGATATGATGACAGCACAAATGTCGCAATACTCTCAACCGAATATTGGTATGCTTTTCGGCGAAAAAAACAGCAATAATAACAACAATAACAACATGATGAATATGCTACCATTTTTAATGGCACAACAAGCTCAACAACAAGCTGGAGGTCAAGCAAATGGTCAAATGCAAATTTCACCAGAAATGTTACAAACAATGATGTTTAGCCAAATGATGCCAAACTTAGACTTTAGTTCTAGCAACAATAATTACTAATTTAGATAAGGAAAATTATGAAAATTCAAACAACCAGATTTGGTGAAATTGAAGTAGATGATAAATACGTATTTAATTTCACAATGCCAATTCTAGGCTATAACGAAGAAGAACAATTTGTAATGATTGAATCTAAGGAAGCTTCTTTGTTCAAATGGATTCAATCAACACACTCACCAGATTTAGCTTTTCCAGCAACAATACCTAGTTTTTTCGGTATTGACTACACGTTTGAGCTACCTGACGAGGCTGAAGCTTCGTTAGAAGTAACCTCTGCGGAAGATTTAGTCGTTATGAATATCGCAAAAATACCAAGTGATAATCCGAGAAAAACAACCGTAAACTTGCTTGCACCAATCGTTTTCAATATCAAGAACAACAAGGCTGGTCAGGTTATATTGAGCGGTACTGGTTTTGACGTTACTTACCCACTATTCAAGGATGAAGAACCTAAAAAGGACGGTGAGTAGCAAATGCTTATATTATCAAGAAAAAACGGTCAAAAGATTATTATAAACGACGAAATCGAAATTACGATTTTAGAAGCAAAAGTGGATAACTGCAAAATTGCCATCAATGCACCCAAAGATGTGAAGATTTACCGGGAAGAGGTTTATGTACAAATTCAAAACGCTAACAAACAGTCCGA